>JAQBWJ010000094.1 GCA_027625215.1 Candidatus Poribacteria bacterium | reverse complement strand
GGGGACTTGACCCTCTTGCCTAGATTCCTCGAGCTTTCTAGGTGTAGGGTCCTCTGTTCTTTCTTCTTTATCCGCCATATCCTACACCGTCAAAAACGACCGCCTTCGGTCCGAACTTAAAGGATGATGTGGAGCGAGGTTGACGACTCTCTTTTTCGATCACACACCGCACGCCTTTATGAAGCCAACGCCTCGATGATCATGCCGAGGCTGTCTCTCAGATCGACGAACAGCAGCGGGAACAGTTGCGCGACCCCGCCCAACGACGCCGCCAACACGAAGAAACCCAACGACAGCGTCAACGGCAACCCCACCAGAAAGATGTGCATCTGCGGGATCGCTCGTCCGACGACCGCCAGCAACGAGTTCGTGAAGAACAGCACTACTGTCGCGGGCGCGGTAATCTGAATCGCGATGCGAAACAGATCGCGCAACGAGTACAGCACGATGTTCAACACCGCGCCGTTGAACGACGCCTCGCCGAAACCGATCAACTGATAACTGTCCACAATCGCCTGCAACAGCCAGTGATGCCCGTTGACCGCCAAGAAGATCATCAGCGCGAGCCAGCGGTAGACCATTGAGATGATCGAGTTCGACATACCGGAGATCGGGTCGAAGATCGTCGCCAGCGCAAGACCCATCTGAAAACTGATCAACTGACCCGCCAACTGCGCGCCCGCGAAAATCATGTCCGCGACGAACCCGATCACGATGCCGACCAGCACTTCTCGCGCGATCAGCAGCCCGATGCCCAACGTCGTCGTCGGGACGACGAATCCCTGCCAGTCCAGCAACGGAAACACCAGCGCGGCGACCGCCACCGAAAACCCGATCTTGAACTGCGTCATCAGAATGCCGGGTCCGAAGAACGGCGCCATCGCCATCAGCGACCCGATACGAAACACGACCAACATGAACGCGGTGATCGTCGTGATGTCGAACAGTTCCATCGCCCATCGCTTTCCTGCCGCTTACAGTCGTCTTCCGCCTTCGGGGGCGAAGAAGGTTGGGGGATGGGGGGAGTTCAAGACCTCAATTTACGCACGCGACAACAATATCACGCGGCGGATCGGTTCGATCCCGCCTCACTCGCTTGATTCCACCTGCTCCGGCGGAGGCGTCGTGTAGGACGCGCGGATCCACTCGTTCAACGCGGTATCCGGGTCTTCCACCGTCGTCCGCGTGATCGTGAACGAGGTCTGCCCCGTATTCCGACGGATCAAACTCAAGCCGTGATCGTAATCGCTGAATAGGTTCTTGGCGGTCGTATCCAATGTCCGCCCAGACTCTATCGCCTTTTCGCAGATGAGCGCAATAGCCTCATCGTCGAATTGCAAGGCGATGCCGCTCTCTTTTTCAAACGTTTCCGCGAAACGCGACATCGTCATCCGCGCGACGGAGCGCTGACGGAACGCGACATCATGCACCAGTCGGTCGAGCGCGGCGGCGGGGTCTTCGACCAGTTCGCGGTTCACGATGAACTGCGTCACGTCCGTGCCGGGCAGTTCATACTTGAAGTTGCGGAATAGCCGTTCGCAGACGGTCATCAATCCGCGCGCGCCGGTCTGCTCCAAGTGAGCGCGTTCGGCGATGGCGCGCAGCCCGTCCTCCTCGAACTCGACTTCGATCCCGTACGCTTTGAACGACCGAGCGTACTGCTTGATGATCGACCCTTCCGAACTCGACAAAATCTCAAACAGATGATCGACGCTCAACGGGTGGCAGAACACATGCACGGGAAGCCGCCCGATGAACTCCGGCTCGAAGCCGAACTTCACGAAGTCCTCCGAGATCGCTTGGGCGAGATACTCGTTGTCGTGTTCGCGCTCGACGTTCCCGCCGAAACCGAGCCGTTGATGGCTGACGCGCTTCTTCACGATGTCCGCCAAGTCCGTAAACGCGCCGCTCACGATGAACAGGATGTACTTCGTGTTGACGGATTCATGCTCGATTTTGCCCGTGCGCTGAAGTTCCATCGCCGCCTGCATCTGAGATGCCGGATCAAACGGCGAGCGGAGATCGACCTCCGTCTCTTCGAGCAGTTTCAGCAGGTTCATCTGAACGCCGCGCCCGCTCACGTCGCGCCCCAAAATGTTCGGTGGCGTCGCCACCTTGTCCACCTCGTCCAGATAGACGATGCCGTACTGGGCGAGTTCCATGTCGCCGTCCGCCTGCGTCACGAGGTCGCGCACGAGGTCTTCGACGTTCCCGCCGACATAGCCCGTCTCGCTGAACTTCGTCGCGTCCGCCTTGACGAACGGCACGCCGATCAACTTCGCCAGCGTGCGGATGAGGTACGTCTTGCCGACGCCCGTCGGACCGACCATCAGCACGTTCTGTTTCGCGTACTCCACGTCGCGGAGTTCGTCGTCCTGCTCGCATTCGCGGATGTGGTTGTAGTGATCGCAAATGGCGATGGAGAGGGCGCGTTTCGCGTCGTCCTGCCCGATGACGAAGCGGTCGAGGTACGCCTTGACCTCTTTCGGCGTCATGTTGAACTCTAAAATGCGTTCCAACAGGTCTTCGTCTTCGTCCGGCGGCGCGACGGTGATGTTCGGTTGCGCGTTGCCGGGCGCCCCCTGCTGCACTTGCACACCCAGTTGAACATGGTCGCCGTACTTCTCGCGCAGGAACGTCGCCAAATCTTCTTGGAGCTCTTCCGGTGTCGGGACTCGTTTCGCCATGAATCTTACTTCGCCTCTTCCTCACAGCCGCCGTGATTTAAATTGGTGCGATTTTCCGTTGCCCTGATGCGCCTTATCGTTAGGGTTGAACGGTCGGCAGCATGGTCGCGTTCATTTCGCGCCTCATGATCCGCCGTCTTTTTTGTTCGGCGCGCGCGGAGGAGGAAGACGTTTCTTAATCTCTTGGAATTGGGCGCTGTTTTGTTGAAGCCCGCTTTTCGGGGGTAGATCGGCGATCAACCCGCGCGCTTGGGCGATCCGTTCGGAAGTCGCGGGGTGCGTGGAAAGGACTTGGGAGAACTTGTCGGGGTCGCCGGATTCGCCCAACAACGTTTCAAAGAAGGTCGCCAACCCTTCCGGGTCGTACCCGGCGTCATACAGGTTTTGGACGCCGAGCGCGTCCGCTTCGAGTTCGTCCTCGCGGCTGTTTTTCAGCAGGGCGACCTGTCCGCCGACCGCGAGAATCCCGCCGACGATCTCCTTCAACAGTCCCGGGTCTTTCCCGGTGATAAGGCTCACGACGACGGCAAGCCCGTACTGCTGCGTCAGGTGTTTCGTCCCGTGACTCGCCACGACATGTCCGATCTCGTGACCCATCACCCCGATCAGTTCCGATTCCGACGTCGCCGCGCGGATCAACCCGATGTTGACGTACAGATAGCCGCCCGGCACCGCGAAGGCGTTGATCTCCTCGTCCAACACGACTTTCGCTTGATAGGCGATGTCGGGGCGTTGGCAGACCTTCGCCAGTTTTTGGGTAACGTCCGTGATGTAGGCTTGCACGACCGGGTCGTTCAGATACTCGACCTCTTTGGAGATTTCTTGGTCGAACTCCAAGCCGAGCGCCACTTCGTCTTCGGTCGTAAAGATGTCGGCGGTACGCAGCATCGCGCAGCCGGACAGGGTGGACACCAATATCGGTAGCGTCAGGGCGACGGAGAGCAGACGCGCCATCGCGTTATGTTCCCTTGCAGGGGGATCTGATTGTCCCAGAAAGAAGTGTGCCTTAGACACAAAACAAAGGATAGCGCGAACCAGTAGGCGAATCAACAGACGCCTGCTGAGGAGGCGAGGGCTGGTGTATACTCGGGGACGATCAGTATTGGGGTCGGGGGGATTTTGATGGCAGTCTTGGAAAACGGAGATGAGTTTGCGACGGTGGTCGCCGGGAAGACGGTCGCCGTCGTCGGTTCGGCGGAAACCACCGTCGGGCTCGGACTCGGCGACGAGATCGACGCCCACGACCTTGTCGTTCGGTTCAACAACGCCTTCAGCCGGATGCCCTTCCCGCTGGAACTCGCGCGCGACATCGGCTCGCGCGCGGATATCCTCTACTGCAACCACAGCATCCTTCGCCACGAGTTTCTGCGTCGCCCGCGACCGGAAGGCTGGCGACCGCTCCGCCTGTTGCGAGAGATATTGCCTCCCTCCCGCCGAGCAAGACGCCGCGCCGCCGACACGTTGAGGGCGATGCGTCTGCAAACTCTCGTCTGCTCCAACAACAACCTGAACTACCGCGCGAACGGCGACCCCTCACCCGACATCCTCCGCCAATACCGAACGGTCATCGCGGAGTTCGAGGCGTACCGCTCCGCGCATTGGATCGAGACACCGTTTCGACTGCTTCACGACGTTCCCGCCGAACTGAGCCGTCGGTTGGACGGACACCCGGCGACAACGGGACTGATCGGCGTTTACGACCTGCTGCGCCAACCGACCGCGCGCGTCTCCGTCTACGGCATGACGTTCTTTCACGGCGGCGGACACCTGTTCGGGACGCCCATCCCGCTCACCGTCGCGCCGGGAACGCACCATCTGCCGATGGAAATCGACGTGATGCGGTCGCTGATTGAGGAGTTCGGGGCGCGGCTGCGGGTCGACGGCGCGTTGGAACGGCTGCTTCAAGGGTGATGATCGGCGAGACATTCCGCGACGAACGCCGCCCCCGCCAGAATCCCCTCGCGGTGATCGAGCGTGAGCGCGAACCCCTGCGTCCGCTGCGAGAAGGCGTCGAACGCGGGTTTGGAGCCGCGTATCGGGTCTGCTTCGCCCCGAAACAGGCAGACAGGCTCGCCGAGACGCGCCCGCGTGGCGTCCGCGCTTAACGGGGTGATCGCGTTCCGTTCGCCGCGTTCCAGAAAACAGACGGAGCGGATATCCGCCGTGACGCGCGTCGATATCTGTCCGCGAGGATCGACCACCGTTTTCTCGCCCACGCGCGAGACGTCTTTCGGCGACGACTCGCCCCACAACGCCGACGCCGTTTGATCGCGCAGTTCAAGCCGCCACGGACGCCCGTAAACGTTCAGCGACCGCCCGTCCAACAGCACGAGGTCGTCCGACAGGTAGTGAAACCCGTGCCGATACGCCAACGCCGCGACAAGACTGCTCTTGCCGACGTTCGACTTCCCGACAAACAGCGTCCCGCGCCCGTCTTCACAAGCGAGCGCGGCGGCGTGCAACCCGTACAACGGCGGATGCCATAAGATCGCCGCGCTCCACACATGGTTCACGAGGTTTTCGAGCATAAAGGGAAGATCGGCGTCCTTCGAGACGCAGACGACCGCCCGGCGTCGATCCCACGAGCACGTCCCGAACCCGCGACTCCCGATCAACTGATACCCGACGTGCGGGTGCAACACGTCGATCATGTCGTTGGACGCCGAGTCCGTGAAGGGCAAATACCTCGCGGGACAGAGGAACGCGCTCGCCTCAATCTCAACTCCTGTAGGCGGAATGTCGAGCGTGCGCCATCGGTCGATGAGGCGCAGTCGGATCGCGTCGGAGAGCGCGGCGTCGTTCGTCCGCCAAGTGAGATCGCGCCCGTAAACGGCGTCTCGGTGAGTATGCGTCGGGACGAGCCGCTCCCAAAGGGAGCCTCGCGCGACAACTAACGGGTCAGTCGTCATCGCGGAGCCGCTCGTTTCGTCGGATCGACCGCGCGCGGATCGCGTCGCGCACGAGGGTACGCAGCGGGAAGTCATACGGGACCGCCTCGCGGATGAACTCGACGCCCAATCGGTAGTGCGCGGCGAACGACCCGTCGATCTTCGCGGCGAGGCGGCGGCTCTCCCACGAGGGGTAAGCGTCAAGCACGGCGCGTTCTCCGAACTCCCACCCGAACCCGAACGCCGGGTCGGACTGAAGCGACTTCCAGCGCGTCGGCAGCAAGTCCTCCCTGAAGCATCGCGCCGCGATTCCGAACGCGCCCGCGCACAGCGATTGCGCGTTGAACTCGTCCGTCAGCGCGACGAAACGCGCCGTGTCGATCAACGGCGACCGCATCAGCAGGGCGATATCGACCACCCCGTAGGCGTGCGCGTAATCGTGTCGCCACAGGTGGTAGCAGAGCAACAGCAGATGCCGCTCGCCCGCGTGACGGTCGCGCTCGCCGAACAGGAACGGGCGGTTGAGCGCGCCGGGCACGTCGAGGTTGAAGTGGGCGTCGAGGAAGAACGTCTCGTTGACGCGCCGGATGTGGTCGTCCATGTTCGGCATCGGCTCGCGGAGGATCGGCAGCCCCGCGTACAACCCCATGCCGGGAGCCGTCCGCTTGAACGCGAGATGGTTGTCGCCGGAGACGGGGTCGAACACGTACCCGCGCGCTTCCAACTTGCGGATGAGGGCGCGGCGGTCGGTGTCTCGCGGCAGGGCGATATCGAGGTCGCCGAACAACCTCGCCGCTGCGGGATAGACCCCCTCCGCGACCATCCACAGCCCTTTCAGCGGGATGACGGGCAGATCGAGCGCGGCGGTGATCGCGTCGTATTCCTGTCGCAGAAGGTCGTTGCGGCGTTGCCCGGCGCGTTGGAGGTCAAGGAGTTTGTCGGCAAAGTCGTCGTGGAGTGGAAGTTCGCCCCGTCGTTCCGCGTCGAGCAGCGCGTGGGCGATCAGCAGCGGGGAGCGGTGGCTCCAGTGCAACTCGTCGCGCCACAGGTCGGCGAGCGCCGTCGAGTCCCGCAGGTCGTCGGACAGCGGCGCAAACCCGTCCGTTTCACCCATCGCGGCGAAACGGACGGACGCCTTCAGCAGTCGTGTGTACAACACCCTTGTCTCGGATGCGCTCAACAGCAGATGACCTCGATGGTAGACGTGTGGGAAATCGAATCGGCACCTCCCCTCAACGATACCAAACCGTTCGACATCGAAGCAAATCGGAACACGCCGGGATCATTCGATTTTCGAGATCGAATCGGGTGAAACATGCTGAAACATCATGAAACATGGTGGAACACCGTGAAACAATGTGAAACACCTTTTTCATCCGAATTGTCCGCTAAACACCGATGAACACGGTATTCTTCGGTGAAACAAGCAAATTCGTGTTTCATCTGCGGGGAGATCGATGGGGCACTTGTGACGCGTCGCCCGTTTGCCGACAATACGCCTCACACGGAGACGCACCGATTTACCACCGATAAGGAACCGCACCGAAATGAAGATCACGAAGTTGGAGACGTTTCTCGTCAAACCGCGCTGGCTCTTTCTGAAAATCCACACGGACGAAGGGATCGTCGGTCTGGGCGAGCCGATTCTGGAAGGACGCGCCAAGACCTGCGCTCAGGCGGTCGCCGAGTTCGAGCCGTACCTGCTCGGCAAAGACCCCCGCCGCGTCATTCACCACTGGCAGGCGATGTACCGCCACGCCTTCTATCGCGGCGGTCCCATCCTGACGAGCGCGTTGAGCGGCGTCGAACAGGCGCTGTGGGATATC
>JAQBWJ010000093.1 GCA_027625215.1 Candidatus Poribacteria bacterium | reverse complement strand
CTCGTCCGTCACGATGAAACTCAATCGGTTTTTCGACTTCCTAAACAAGATTCCCTATAAACCGTACGGCGAGTATGACCGCCGCCCCATGATACGTCGCGCCGCCACGCAAAGTATGGGCGCGTACCGCCCTCGTCCGACTCAAGTTGCGCCGACACGATGCCGACAATTCGCCGAAACCCCCGCCATTAAAGGGATGATTCGACCCGCGCGTTCTCGGCGTGAATATCGCGCCGAAATGCGTACGAAAAAGACTTCAAACGGTACGTCGTTTCGAGTATGATACGGACAATACTTTGATACTTAGCGGTCACGCGACAGCGCCCGGAGTGACCATCGATCCCTCGAAGCCTCAGCAGCGACTCATGGAGACTAGATGATGAGCCAAGAACGCGCCCGTATCCGACTTGCCGCCGACTTCTATGAAATCGAAGTGGAAGGCAGCGAATCCTTCGTCCGCGAGTGCATCACATTGTTTCAGATGCGCGAAGCGTTTATCTCCGATGTGGAGATTGACGACTCGATCACCGTCGTGGAAGAAAACGACGCGGACGACTCGCCCGCCGTCAAACTGCCCGACGACTTCGGCGCCTATTGGGGAAGTTTCCCCGCCGGGTTGATCGAGAAAGACCGCATCCTCGTCGCAGGGAACTTCGTCCAAGAGCGCTCCGACGAAAACCTGTTCCGCAACACCATCGTCCAGAACCTGTTGGAAGACGTGGACGCGAAGGGCTCGAACATCTCAAAACTGTTGGGCGTTCAGCAGAAAGCCGGGCTTGTCCGCAAGTTGGCGTCGGGTCAGTGGCGGCTGACGCGCAAGGGCAAGGCGCACGTCAAGGAACTGAACGCCTCCTGACGCCTCCACTCATTACGTTCGATTCCGCATTAAAGGGCGACCAGCCGGTCGCCCCTGCGTTTGTACGGACGATTCCGCGTCAATGGGGGCGACCAGTCGATTCGCCCCCACGCATGTACTGGATCAGTCGGACGCTTCCGGCAGTTCCGCAAGCCCCGACTTCATGATCTCGCTCAACAGCGACGGCGGGTTCATCGGCGTGTTGTAAAGCCGGATGCCCGTCGCGTTGTAGATCGCGTTGCCGACCGCAGCGAGCGGCGGCACAACGCACACCTCGCCGACGCCCCGAATGCCGTACGGATGCGCCGGATTCGGCACTTCGACCATGATCGTCTCGAGTTTCGGCAGGTCAAGCATCGTCGGCATCCGGTAGTCGAGCAGGCTCGCGTTCATCAGGAGTCCGTCTTTGTTGTAGAAGTACTCCTCGTTCAACGCCCAGCCGACGCCCTGCGAGATGCCGCCCTCCAGTTGCCCTTCCACGTAGTCGGGGTGGATCGCCGTGCCGACATCCTGCGCCGCCGTGTACCGCAGCACATCCACTTTGCCCGTTTCGATATCGACTTCGACATCGACGATGTGGACGGCGAAGGCGGGTCCCGCGCCGCCGGAGTTCACGCTGACCTCCGACGTGATCGGACCGCCGGTGCGGTTCGCTTGGCGGGCGACCTCTTTGAAGGTCAGTTTCTTCTCGGCGTCCGCCTTGTTGGTGATCGCGCCGCTTTGATCGTCGTAGACGACGTTCTCCGCGTCCGTTTCCCAGATGCGGGCGGCGCGTTTGATGATCTCTTCTTTGATCTTCGTCGCGCACTCGTGGGCGGCGAGACCGCTCTTGTGGGTCGCGCTGCTGCCGCCCGTGACGCTCGTGTAGCCGACCGTGTCCGTGTCGCCGATTTGGGCGCGGATGTCGGTCGGTTCGATGCCGAGCACTTCGGCGACGATGTTCGCCAACGACGCGCGGTTGCCGCCGATGTCCGCCGAGCCGCTGATCTGCGTGAGGCTGCCGTCGGCGTTCACGTTCAGGATGACGCTTGCCGGACCCGCCCCGTTGAACCAGAAGCCGCTCGCAACGCCGCGCCCGCGACGCTTGATGCCGGAGGACGGCGCCAATTTCGTGTTGTTGTGGGGCGAGTTCTTCGCCGCTTCGAGCGTTTCGATCAGCCCGATGCGGGGCAGCACGGGTCCATCCGCGCGGCGGTCGCCCTCCTTGACGGCGTTCTTCAGGCGGAAGTCCAACGGCGACAGCCCGCACAGTTCGGCGAGCTCGTCCACGACGCACTCGGAGGCGAACGCCGCGTTCGGCGCGCCCGGAGCGCGGTAGGCGTGCGACTTCGGCTTGTTCAGCACGATGTCGTAGCCGTCGACCTGCATGTTTTCCAGTTTGAAGGGACCGAAGATCGTCCCCGCGCCCGCGCCGACGGCGGAACCGGGAAACGCGCCCGCTTCAAAGTACAACTCCGCCGCCGCCGCCGTGAGCGTGCCGTCCTTCTTGCAGCCCATCTTGCACTTGATGAGCGAGCCGGGGTTCGGTCCCGTTGCCAAGAGGACTTCGGTGCGGTTCATCCACATTTTGACGGGGCGAGCGGTCTTCTGCGACATGATGACCGCGAGCGGTTCGAGGTAGACCTTCGTCTTGCCTCCGAAGCCGCCGCCGATCTCCATCGGGACGACCTTCACCATGCCGACGGGGAGTTTGCACACTTCGGCGACTTCCTCGCGGATGCCGAAGTGCCCCTGCGAACTGCACCAGACGGTGACGCGCCCGTCGGGGTGGACTTGCGCGGTCGCGTTGTGCGGCTCGATGTAGCCCTGATGGATCGTCGCGTTGTAGAACTCGCGTTCGACGACGTAATCGGCTTCCGCGAAGCCTTTGTCGAGGTCGCCGCGCT
The DNA here is from genome assembly GCA_027625215.1 of Candidatus Poribacteria bacterium. Taxonomy (GTDB): domain Bacteria; phylum Poribacteria; class WGA-4E; genus JAQBWJ01. Next base: position 4,696 of record JAQBWJ010000093.1, on the reverse strand, counting down.
TGTTCTGGAAGTGCTGGGCGATGTTGCTCGGCTTGCCGTCCTCGTCGCCGATGCCGCGCATCTTGCGGGCGGGGTCGAGGAGCGGGGCGTCGTCGGACATGGCGTACCGCACGTCGATGACGGGTTCGAGCGGTTCGTATTCGACCTTGATCGCCTTCAACGCCTCTTCCGCGAGGTGAAGGCTCGTCGCCGCGACCGCCGCGACCGCGTGCCCGTGATAGAGCACCTTGCCTGTCGCCATGATGTTGTGGCTCTCGTCGCGCAGGTCGGCGACGGATTCACCGAGCTCCTGCAACTTCGAGGCGATGTCGGGCAGGTCTGCCGCCGTCATCACGGCGCGAACGCCGGGCATCTTCGCCGCTTCGGACATGTCGAGCGAGACGATCCGCGCGTGGGCGTGCGGGCTGCGGAGGACTCGTCCGTAGAGCATCCCCGGTAGGTTGATGTCGGAACCGTATTTCGCCTGACCCGTCACCTTGTCCATGCCGTCGGGTCGGAGCGAGCGTGTCCCGACGACGCGCCATTGCTTCTTTTCCGCCATTCGTTCAGGCTCCTTCCCGCATCGATTCGGCGGCGGCGTTCACCGCTTCCAGAATCTTGTGATAGCCGGTGCAGCGGCACAGGTTGCCGGAGAGGTAGTAGCGAACGTCGTGTTCTGAGGGGTTCGGGTGCTTCTCAAGCAGCGCTTTCGTCGCAATGAGAAAGCCCGGCGTGCAGACGCCGCACTGGAACGCCGCTTTGTCCAAAAACGCTTGTTGGACGGGGTGAAGCCCCTCGCTGGTCGCCAGTCCTTCGACCGTCGTGACCTCCTTGCCGTCCGCTTCGACGGCGAGAACGAGACAGGAGTTCACGAGCCGCCCGTCAAACATGACGGAGCACGCGCCGCAGTTGCCGTTGTTGCAACCTTCTTTCGTGCCGGTCATTTCGAGGTTTTCGCGCAGCGTTTCAAGCAGACTGTCGCGCGGTTCGACCAGCACGTCGGTCGGTTCCCCGTTGACCGTGATCTGTACGATCTGTTTCGCCATGAATTACCCTCTCGCCCGTTCAATCGCGCCGTTGAGCGCGCGACGGGTCAGTACGCCCGCCAGATGTTTGCGTTGTTCCGTCGTGCCGCGCATGTCGCTGATGGGGGTCGCCGCTTGCGACGCCAACTCGCCCGCGCGCCGGATCACCTCGTCGGAGACGGTCTTGCCCGCGAGGAATTCGCCGATCTCCGGCACGGGGAGCGGTCGAGGCGCGACCGCCGCCAGCGCGACGCGAACCGTCTTAAACGTCTGTCCGCCCGCGTCGAGTTCGACGTACGCGCCGGAACCGGCGACGGCGATATCCATTTCGTTGCGCGGGATAAATCGCAAATAGTGCGCGCTCGCTCGCGGCTTGGGCGGGGGAAAGTGGATCGACACCAAGAACTCTCCCGTCCGCATGGCGGTTCGACCCGGCGAGACGCAGAAGTCGGCGGCGGCGATCTCGCGGGAGCCGTTGGGTCCCTGAACTTTCAGCGTCGCGCCGTAGACGATGACGGGTGGAATCCCGTCGGCAGCGGGCGAGGCGTTACAAATGTTCCCGCCGAGACTGGCGCGCCCCTGAATCTGCGCGGAGCCGATCATCGAGACGGCGTCCACGAGTCCGGGATAGGCGGCGGCGACGGCGGGCGTTTCATAAATGCGGTAACACGGGACCGCCGCGCCGAGCGTCAGCCCGTCGGTTGCGCTGTAAGTCATCGCGCTCAGTTCGGGAACGTTCTTGACATCAACGAGCAGGTCGATGTCGCGTCGGTGTTCGCGCAACTGGACGATGATATCGGTGCCGCCCGCCAAGACGCGCGCGCGGTCGCCCGCCTTGCTCAGCAGCGACGCCGCTTCGCTCAGTGTGGCGGCGGAAGCGTAATCGATCTCTTTCAACGACCTTGCTCCTTATCAATTACAACAAGTCGCTACGAGTCGGTAGCATCAACTAGGCATCACTCGGAAGGGTATCCCCATTACGATCTCCTAACATAGTGCTCCTTTCGGGGGATTGCAAACCCCCCTCCCCCGTTTCCGCGCCGGATTGAAACGGGGAAGGTGACGCTGGATGAAAGCGGCGGGAGGGGGTAAGATCACGTCAAACACGGTCGATCAATTTTGAAGTACGCGAAGGCTGTCGCATGTCGTTTGAAACGAACCAAGTAGGGCGAGGGAAGATCGTTGTTGGGGACTGTCTCTCCGTCATGCGAGAGATGGACGACGATCAGGTGATCCTTGCCCTCACGTCGCCCCCATACTTCAACGCGATCAACTATGACGACCACACGCGGAAACTTGCCGGGCATACGGAACGGTGGGAACGGGTCGAAGTTTCGTATGACGAGTACCGCTCGTTTTTGACGGATCGGTTCAAGGAACTGCTGCGGGTCACGAAACCCGGCGGACACAACGTTGTGAACATCGCTCCGGTCGGATGGAAGGGCGAGCGAACGCCGTTGCCGTTCCATTTCGTTGGGTGGATGGAAGAGATCGGCTGGCGGTTCAAAGAGGACATTATTTGGGAGAAACCCGTTGCGAAGGATCGGCGATCCGGCGTGTTGTTGCAACATCCCTATCCCGGCTACTACTATCCGAGTTTGGTCGCCGAGTACATCTTCGTCTTCCAAAAACCGAGCGGAACCAAAGGACGCGACAACATTTATTGGAACCGCACGGAGGACGAGAAAGAAGCGAATCGGCTGAACTTGGCTGACTATCAGGGCGAGAAGAGCAAAAACGTCTGGAATATTCGTCCCATGTCGCCGCAGGAGAATATCCACCCCTGCCCCTACCCGCTTGATCTCGCCCGACGTGTGATCGAGTTCTATTCCTACAAAAACGATCTGGTAATCGACATCTTTGCCGGGAGTGGGCAGACCAACCTCGCCGCCGAACGGCTCGAACGCCGACATATCGGGATCGAGATCGTGCGGGAATACGCCGATTACGCGGTCGAACAACTAAAAGCGTCCGCGAACCAAGCAACGGTAGAACATCCGAATTCCATTGCGGAGAAATCGAAAGAGGCACGATATGGTTGACGTGATCTGCGGCAACTGCGCGAAATGGCTGTCACGCGACGCTCTGCGCGAACGCGGTATCGAGAAGCCCGTCGATTTGACGTTTCTCGATCCGCCGTTCAATCAGGGGAAGGCATACGCCGCGCATGACGACTCTCTGCCGGAAGACGAGTATTGGGCGTGGATGACGGACGTTGCCGCTCGCGCGTTGGGCGTTTCCCCCGACGGCGCGGCGATCTACTTCATGCAGCGCGAGAAGAATACGGAACAGGTGTTGCGCTGCCTGCGCGAGTCGGGTTGGACGTTTCAGAACCTGATTATCTGGAAGAAACAGACGTCGGCGGTCCCGGGACGATACCGTTTCGGCAAGCAGTTTCAGGTGATCGTCTTTGCGACGAAAGGGAACCGTCCGCGCGTGTTTCATCGGCTGCGGATCGACCCGCCGTTGCCATCGAACTACAAGTACGAGCGAAAAAATGGGTTGTACGTAACGGACGTTTGGGACGACATTCGGGAGTTGACCTCCGGCTATTTCGCCGGAGACGAAGCGATCCGCGACGAGAACGATCAACGCGCCCACGAGCAGCAGTCCCCGCTGGCGCTGTTGCTGCGGATTGTCTTGTCATCCACGAATCCGGGAGATGTGGTGCTCGATCCGTTCGCGGGATCGGGAACGACACTTGCCGTCGCGGATCAGTTAAACCGAAACGGAATCGGGATTGAGATTGACGAGCGGAACGTCGCGCTGATCGAACAGCGGTTGAAGGCGCGGCGATCTGCGGACGACGTGATGCGGTTTGCCGAAGACTACGTCCATACGGAAGGGCTTGATGCGATTTGGGGCGCGCCGCTTCGAAATCTTCAAGAGAGGCTCGATTTCGGAAGCGACGCGAGAACGTGACATCCTCCATTTACCATTTCTTCGCCAGTCTAGCGCGCCAGCGACGGGTATTCACTGCCATCGTGAAACTTGACGACTTTCCATTCCCTGCCGATATCTTGTCGTATCGCGGAGACGCCACCTTCCCGGACATGGCGATTCGGATCAATTCACCGAGCGGCGAGTTAACTGGTGGCGAGTTGATCGAACTGAAAGACGCGAAGTCGTTGAGTATCGCCTCGTTCAACTCCACGATTCCCAGCGGCAGTAAGTCGATTCAGTCGCTTGTCGAGGGCGAATCGAGCATCATCCGTATTCAAATGGAACAAAACGGCGACGATCCTTTCAGCCTACCGATACGCGACGTTTTCTATCTCATTCGAGGACGAGCAGAGGTGCGAGGAAAGTCTGCTTACCGCGCGAAAGTCTGCCTTGTTCACGGCGACTTTTTTGAGACGGTTCCAAGTGAAACGCTGATGCAAGAGGCGTTTCGGCAGGTGATCGACGACGCCAACGTTTCTCTAGAGCCGGAGGCGTTAGCCGCCTTGCTGGAAGGGTTGAATCGGCGGGAGTTGTTCGCGCAGACGCGACACGTTGATCGAGCGTCCGTCAGCCTTCGGTTTCGTGTGATGACGGAAGCGGATACGGACGCTCAACTGCTTCGAGACGGCGTTTACCCGTCCATCCGAGACAATTCGCTGACGTTGCTCATCCCAGCGCATGGGGAAGATTTGGAAGAAACAGGCGTTTCGTACAACGTGAGACACGCGCCGACAGCGTATCAAACGAAG
>JAQBWJ010000092.1 GCA_027625215.1 Candidatus Poribacteria bacterium | reverse complement strand
AAAAACGAAATCCCGCAGAGCCAATGCCCATGCGGGTTTAGAAGTGGTCGGGGCGAGAGGATTTGAACCTCCGACCCCCTGCTCCCGAAGCAGGTGCGCTACCGGGCTGCGCTACGCCCCGACAATTTGACATGGACGACACCGGGAAGTGTCACGGCAACTATCGTATCCCGCCCGCCGCTGAGATTCAAGCGAATTGACGCTCCCGCCTTGAACGGAGAACCGATCACGCGGTACGCTTGATGCGAATAGCCGGAGGGGTCGCGTGGCGAATCAATCGTTCCTGATCAAAATGCATCGTGGCGTGTTTTTCGACCTTTACGGAACGCTCCTCGTCTTCAACGATGTCGAAGCCGCGGGCGTCGCGGGCTTTGAAGCCTTATACGAACGGTTTGAACAACACGGGATCAAGACCTCGTTCGAGGCGTTTCGCAAACGAGCGGAAACATCGTTCGGGTTCGTCGCACCGGAACGACGCGACGGACTGACGCTCTCCGAACGGCGCGTCCACCGTCTGGCGATCCAAATGGGGCTGGTGCTGGAGGCGGACGAGGTGCGCGAGATCAACGCGGCGATGGCGGATGCGTGGCAGTCGCGCATCGAGCTCGACCCGGAAGCGATCCCGATCTTGGAATCGCTGACCGAATCGGGCAAGACGCTCGCGCTCATCACAAACTTCGACCATCCGCCCCACGTTCGGAAGGTGCTGGTTGAAACGGGACTGACCGCCTATTTCAAGACGATCATCGTATCGGGCGAGGTCGGCGTCTCCAAGCCTGAGCGTCAGATTTTCGAGCTCGCGTTGAATGAGGCGGGGTTGAGACCGAGCGAAACGATTTTCGTGGGCGACACTGCCGACGACGCGAACGGCGCGCGCGTTGCCGGGATAATGCCGCTGATTGTGCGTCGCAACGGGATGCCTGCTCTAGATGAATCCGAGTTCGACATGGGAATGCCGCGCCTGATCAGCGCGCTGTCTGAGTTGGTGGACGCCCCACCGACAACCGACTGAGCGCGGGAAGCGCGTTTCCGTCGTCATCGAAAAGCGCGGTCGAGCCGCCGTTCCAAATGTGAATCCCGTCCGTCAAGACCGATTCGGGATACCACCACATCACACCGACCCCCAATGCCCCACCTTCCGTTCGGACAACCTTGATGAGTTCATCCAAAAACGCGCGTTGTCCATCCGGCGTTGCGTCCCACGCCATGTTTGAGTCGCCGTTTTCGCCCCGAGACAAGCGATGCGGTCGGTACGGGTACGCCGTTTCGACGATCATGATCTCTTTGTTGAACTCGCGCGCGGTGTCGCGCATCGTTTTGCGAACGTCGTCCATCGCTCCGTGCCACCAGGGGTAGTAACTCAGTCCGATCATGTCGTAGGGAACGTCGTGACGCTCGATGCGATTAAAGAACCACGACGTTGCGAAAGCGTTCGCGCCTTTGTCGATGTGGAGCATGATGCGCGGTGAATCGGATGAGCCGTCCGTCGCGCCGCGCACTCCCGCTTTCAAGAGGTCGGTGAAACGCCGCCACTGCTCGTCCGGGTCGCCGACGCCGTACAGTTTGCCCTCATCCCAAAGAAACCCGCCCGTGATCTCGTTGCCGATCTGGACGATGTCGGGAGACACCCCCGCGTCCCGGAAAGCCCTCGTACAGTCGCGCGTATATTGCTCGACGGTGGCGACGAGTCCGTCGAAGTCGAGCTCCGCCCACGCCTCCGGTTTCGTTTGATGACCCGGATCCGCCCACGTGTCGGAATAATGGAAGTCGAGGATCAACGTCGCGCCGACGGCTTTCACCCGTTTTGCAAGCGCAATCGTATACGGCAGGTCGTTCACAACGACGTTCCCGCCGTTCGGCGCGACAAACAACCGGAGACGAAAGCAGTTGAACCCATGATTCGACATGATCTCGATGGCGGCGCCCGTGTTGCCGTTGTCGCGGTAGACGGCGCCGAGTTCTTCCAGTTTCGAGAGGGCGGAAATGTCGCCGCCGACATAAAACGGGCGGATGCCAGACATAGAGTCCGATTCCGAATGAGTATTTGTCATCAAAAGAAGGCTGGCGAACAGAACGCCGACGTTCGCAACGATGCGCGCCGCAGCGTATCTGCGATTCATGCGGTCCGTTGCCCGTCGTCGGTGACGGAATCGGGGATCGGCGCCGCGTTTGCCCAGTTGCCGCTGTTTGGCGGCGGTATGTCGGGTCGAACAAGGTTCGGCGTCACGAACCCACCCGACACGATCATCTTGATCCCATCCTCGACCTGGATATCGAGCGGTACGACATGGTCTTTGTTCACGATAAACAGGAATCCGCTGAACGGGTTCGGGCTGGAAGGAACGAAGACGGCAACCAACTCCTCGTCTTTGATCATGTTGTCGATGCCGTCCGTCGTCACAAAACCGAGTCGATACATACCGGGGTGCGGGTATGGGTAGGACATCAACACGACGCTCTTGAACGCCTGCGTCCGGCGTTGCGCGAGTGTCGTCAGCACCTGCTGTATGGACGTGTATATTTTGCTGAGGATCGGGATGCGCGTGATGACGCGCCCCCAGATGCGAGCCGTCCCCCGACCGACAAGCGTGGTTGAAACGACGCCAACGAGGATCGTCAGTGTGACCGCGAGGATGAGGAAGATGGTCGGGAACAGAAGTTCCCCCCACCAGTAACGCTCCTGGATACTGACAAGCGCGAGCACCCACTCCGTCGCCTGCTTCAATCTGCCGACCAGAAAATAGATGACCCAACCGACAATGACGGAAGGCAGCAACGAGAAGAGTCCGGTCGCAAAATAACGGCGCATCCGCAGATAAAATCTACTGTGGCGCATCGACTCCCGCCTGTTCTTTTGACGGCTCCGTCAGTTGACGCACGCGCGCCCGTCGCACGCGCCGCGTGTCCGCATCGACGATCTCGAATTCGGCGATGGACTCATACGATATAATATCGCCCGACTTCGGCACGCGCCCGACTAAATCAACGAGGAACCCGTTGAGCGTGTTCATCTCGTCGTCCGGCAAGTCGATTCCGGTTTGCCGGTTCAGGTCTTCCAAGTCAATGCCTCCGTCTACCAGAAACGACCCGTCCTCCAACATGAGGCTGTCCGACTCGTCCGCGTCGAACTCGTCTTGAATCTCGCCGACGATCTCTTCGAGAACGTCCTCCATCGTCGCCATGCCCGCCGTGCCGCCGTACTCGTCCAGCACAATCGCCAGATGTTGCCGCCGGAAGCGGAATTCGCGGAACAGTTCGTTGACCTTCTTGCTCTCCGGCACGACCAACGGCGATGTTTGGATCAGGTCTTCCAACCGCACAGTCGATTCGTTCCAATAAGGCAGCAGGTCTTTCAAGTGGAGCACGCCGATCATGTTGTCGATGGAGTCGGCATAGACCGGGATGCGGGAAAACCGCGATTCTCGAATGAGCTCCAACGCCGTCGGGAAGGGTGTGGACACTTCGAGGCAGGTCATATCGGTACGCGGTACCATGATCTCGCCGACGACCGTATCCGGCAGTTCCAAGATGCGATGAATCATCGCGCGTTCTTCGCCATTGATCGCGCGGTCGGTCGTCCAGGTGGGCGGTTCCTCGTCCGGCTCTGAAGGCGCGGCGGTTTGGTCGACGGCGGTCGATTCCGGCTCTTTCGTCTCGCGTTCGACGGTCGGACGCGACGTCCATCGCGCGACTGTCCAAGTGATCGGGAACAACGCAAAATAGGCGACTCGCGCGACGCGAACCGAGAATACGACGGCAGATGGCGATGTGCGCCGCGCCAAGCGGTATGGCAAGAACTCCGCAACGAACAAGACGGTCAATGTGATGAGGGCGAATCGACCGACGCCAATCGCCTCGACGGTTGCGCTCATCGCGACGACAATCCCGATGGTCAGCGCGAGACGCGAAACGGACAACGCGCCTTGAAGCGTCGCATCCGACCGGGTGAGATGCTGTACAGCGCGTTCAAACCGTTCGTCATTGGAGAGCAGCGCGTGGATCGGGTCGCGGGTGGCGCGACGCAACGCGACGTTTGCGGCGGAGACCAGCGCGTATAGAACCGCCAGCCCCGCAACAATCAGCCCGATACTTAGAGGATCAGATAGGTCGTTCAATCGAGCCCTTTGCCAAACGAGTTCCGCAATCTCGAATCCAGTTTCAACCAATTCGGCTCGTTCGTCAACCTCACCATGATTTCGGCTTCGCGCGCTTCCATCGATTCCGCCTCATCGTCGGTCATGTGGTCGTAGCCGAGCAGGTGGAGCGTCCCGTGCACCGCGAGAAACGCCAACTCGTACGCTGTCGAATGTCCCCGCTCGTCCGCCTGTCGCGCCGCCGTCGGAACGGAGATGACGAGATCGCCGAGCAGTTCCGCGTAATGCTCCGCATCCTCCCCCTCGCGCATTGAGAAGGCGAGCACATCGGTTGGCGCGTTGATGCCGCGATAGTCCCGGTTCAGTTGGCGAATCGTGTCGTCGTCGGTAATCAACAGTCCGATTTCGAGCTCGTCTGCGTTCTCGCCTTCTTCGCGCATCGCCGTCATGAAGGCGATCTCGACGACCGCCTCAATCGCCGCCATCGTTGCCGACGTCTCGTTCCAGTCAGACGGAAGTGTCATCGTCAACGACGATCTCTTTTTGGTGTGAAGATTGGTCTGCGACGACGGCGTGCGTATCCGCTTTCGCTTCGGTCGAACCGTTTTGAGGTGGCAACGTCGCGGGCGCGCTGCCGCCTTCGGGCGGTTTGCCTCGCGGGTATTCGATCCGCGAGTGGTACATGCCCGTCAGCGTTCGTTGGAAACTGTCTTGAATCAGTTGCAGGTCGTGCAGTGTGAGATCGCACTCATCCAACTGCCCGTCCGCGATGTAATGCTTCGTGATCTCCTCAGCCAACTGCTCGCAGTCTCGCCGACCCAACGCGGCGAGGTTCTTGAATCGCGCGTTCGCCGCAGGCTCGATGGAGTCGGCGATCATCATAATCGCGGCGATCTTCGATTGTGGTTTGGGTCCGGGATATCGGAAGTCGGATTCGTCCGCCGCATCGCCCTGTTCGTTCGCCTTATGATAAAAAACGCGAATCAACGACGTGCCGTGATGCTGCGCGATCAAATCGATGATCGTCTTCGGCAGTTTATACTCTTTTGCGAGTTCAACTCCGTTTTTGACATGGGCGATGATCACTCGCGCGCTCATGGAGGGTTTCAGACCGTCGTGCGGGTTCGGTCCGCCCTCTTGGTTCTCGATGAAGTACTCCGCGTTGTTCATCTTGCCGATGTCGTGGTAGTAGGAGCCGACGCGCGCCAGAACGGGGTTCGCGCCGATCACTTCCGCCGCCGCTTCACTCAGTCGGGCGACGTTCAAACTGTGATTGTAGGTGCCGGGCGCGATCTCTTCCATGCGCGTCAATAGGTCGTGATTCAAGTCGGCAAGTTCGAGCAGTTCTAAGTCGGACGCCGTTCCCGCCAGCGATTCGAACGGCGGCAACGCTCCCGGCACAATCACCATAACCAAAATGCCCGACGCGAACGCCCATGCCGCCGACCGCAACAGTTCCCACCCAAGCGTTTGCGCCGACACGAACGCCGCGCCCAGATAGACCGCCGTGGCGACCAGCGTCACGTTGAACCCCGCGATGAACAAGTCGCGTCGGTGGTGGACTTCCGACGTTGCGTACGCCGCGAGGAACCCGGTCGTCATCAGCGTCAGGAACTGTGCGACGCTGGTCGGCGCGGTGACGCCCATCATCAACCCTGCGATAACGCTCAGGATCGTCGTTGAATAGATACCGAACGAGACGCCGAAAAGAATGCTCGATAACGCGGCGGCGATACAGACGGGCACGAGCAACACCGGGAAATCCACGTCGCGCTGATTGTCCACGACGCGCACCAGCAGGTAGAGCAGGATCGTCGTCGCGCCGATGATCAAACCGAACGTCGCGTGTTGTCTCAGCGCCATCGAACGGTTGCGTTGCTGCACGAAGAATAGACCCGACATCAACCCGATCAACCCGACGATCAGAAACGTGCCGAAATAGACTACGAGGGGACGCCCCTGTCGAGTCTGGTAGACCGTCTTGACGGCGGCGGCGCGGACTTCCTGTTCCCTGCGAGTCGCCTCTTCGTCAAAGGTCAGATTGAGGTGGATAAACTCTTCCGCAATCTGAAGCGTGAGGTCTTGAATCACGACAAGGTCATCGTCGCTCTGCCCGACTTTCGGCTCAATCGTTCGGACGTACCGCTGCAGTTCACGGATCGCTTCGTCCTTCGTCAGCGTGTCGGTGACGGAAAGGATGCGGTCGCCGGAGCGCACACGGATCGACATACTTTCGACGCTGTCCCACTGAGTCGTGTAGACGGGGTCGAAATATTCCGCAAGTTCCGCGCGCAGACTCCCCGTGCCGTTGCCGCCGAGCACGACGCCGCGCGACATCGTCCGTTCCAATGCGATCAGCGTGTGCTCGCGGATGTCGTTGAACAGCGCGCTTCGACGCAACAGCAGGGCGAGATCGACATCTTTGAGGTAGTGCGTTTCGAGCGTGAACTCGCTCGATTCGAGCAGGGCGGTCTCTTTCTCGTCCAAACTCAGCAAGTTCGTATTCATCACCGCTTGGACGCGCGTGAAGACGAGTTTCGCCTGTTCGAGTTGCCGCATATCCAACTTGAAGATCGGCGTTGTGTTCTTGCGGGCGAATTCGCGGTTGCGTTCCGTTTCGTTCTCATCCGGCACGCGACGGTGGAATCCGACGGGCAACGCGATGATGGCGATGAAGATCGTGACGAGAAACCCGCCGATCCACCAATGGCGGTTCTCTTTGTTGGGAAAGAACGATTCGTACGGCGTCGTCGATGCCGCGACGGTGCGCGCGACATGCTGACGGCGACGGGTCAAACGTCCTAATCTGGGGAGGAACCGCATCGTTCTCCGCCTGCGTTACGAAGGGTCGTGTTCGCGGCGTTTCTTGTCGTGTTCCGCGTACGCTTCAACGATGCGTTGCACCAATTCGTGGCGCACGACATCCGCCGAAGTGAATTCGGTGAAGGCGATGCCGTCGACACGGCGCAGCACATCCAACGCGCTCGCCAGACCGGACTGCTCCCCGACGGGAAGGTCGCTCTGCGTGGCGTCGCCCGTGATGACCGCCTTCGAGTCGAAACCGAGCCGCGTCAAAAACATCTTCATCTGCGGCACGGTGGCGTTCTGCGCTTCGTCCAGCACGACGAACGCGCGGTTCAACGTGCGTCCCCGCATGAATGCGAGAGGCGCGATCTCGATAGTCCCGCGCTCCATATACTGAGCGATGGTCGCGGGTGGGAACATGTCGTACAGGGCGTCATACAGTGGACGCAGGTACGGATCAACCTTCGATTGAATATCGCCCGGCAGAAAACCGAGCCGTTCCCCCGCTTCGACGGCGGGGCGCGTCAGGAGAATCCGATCCACCAACCCGCT
>JAQBWJ010000091.1 GCA_027625215.1 Candidatus Poribacteria bacterium | reverse complement strand
ACTTATGACGATCTACTTAATCTGATTGATCGAGTTTTGATCGCCCCCCGTCGCCGAGACTCTACCCTTCGATCCGCATCGGCATGATGAGGCACAGATAATCGTCGTTCCCGGCGGGACGCAGCACCGCCGCGCTCAACGGTTCCTTCATGTCGATATGCACGGACTCGGCGTCGATTGCGGAGAGCGCGTCCGTCAGAAACTTCGCGTTGAACCCAATCGTAATCGGCTCGGTGCAGTCCACTTCGAGCTCTTCCTTCGCCTCGCCGAAGTCGGGCGAGCTCGCGTAGACGGTCATCGTCGTCTCTTTGATTTCCAACCGCACCGATGTCGTTTTTGGGTTCGAGAACAGGCTGACGCGCCGCACCGCCGTCAGGAACGCGCCGCAGTCCGCCGTGAGACGGATCGGATTGTCTTTGGGGATAATCTGCGAGTACGCCGGGTACTCGCCCTCCATGAGGCGGCTGGTGAGCGTCGCGCGGTCGTCCGCGAAGACGATCTGATTGTGCTGCACGGCGATCTTCACCTCGCCCTTGTCTTGGAACGTCCGCACGACCTCTTCGGCGGCTTTGCTGGGGATGATGACGCCGTGCGCCTTCTCGACCAGCCCCTCCGCCTCGAAGTTCATCATCGCCAAGCGACGGCTGTCCGTCGCAACGGTGCGGACCCATTTGGGCGACATATCGAAGTAGACGCCGTTCAGGAAATAACGGCTCTCTTCGGTGGAGACGGCGAACTTCGTCCCGTGAATCATCTCGTGCAGCAGTTCGGCGTCCATCGTGAAGTAGGTGTCGCCGAGTTCCGCGATCTTGGGGAAGTCGTTGGCGGGCATCCCGAACATGCGCGTTTCCGTGCGCCCGCATTCGATCTGAATCTGGTTGCTGCCGGAGGTCGCCATCACGATGTCTTCGTTCGGCAGGACGGCGACGAGTTCGCTCAACTTGCGCGCCGGGATCGTCAGAACGCCCGTTTCTTCGACGGTGCCTTCGACGCTCAACCGCAGTCCCACCTCCAAATCGGTGGCGGACAGTTCGATGCCGTCGTCCGAAGCGTTCAGCAGCACGTTGCCGAGAATCGGCAGGGCGTTCTTGGTCGCGGCGATGTTCTGAAGGTTCTGCATGGCGCGGTGAAGGTTGTCCCGCGCGATGATGAGTTTCATTTGTCTCATCTCCTCTCTCCGTGAAATGTACCCCAATGACGTATTTTTCGTCGTGCGCGTCTTCGCGCGTTGATTGCGCCGTCTTCTCGGAATCCCCTGCTTCATTGCCAACGCGCATAAACTGACGAACAGATATTTTCTGTCCTGATCTTACAAACGACGCCGAAGGTGATCCGTTCCACAAAAGAATACGTCCCCCTCTTTTGCTCGGTCTCCTTCTGGTACTTTCTTTAATCTATAGTACAGATAGTCGTCGTAGTAGAGTATGTGGACAACGTGGGCAACCCTCTCAAGCCCGCTTGTAGTCAGGGCGAATCGGTGTGCGGTCTCTGTGGATAACTTTGTGAATAACTCTGCCCCGTTTTGTGGATTACTCGGCTCTACGAGTAATCCACACATTTTCACACGATCCGCACACGCCCATCCCACAGGTTTTCCACCGACTTTTCCACTTCAGCGGGTTTCTCGGTTATTTGCCCTGATTCGACGTTGCGCGAGTCTCCACACCTGTGGATAACTCCTGTGGAAACCTTGTGGATAACTCGTTGGGATTCCCCGCGACGGTCACGTTCGGCGCGCCAACGAAAAACAGTATGTCGATGCGCTATATGGGGACGTACCGTTCCATCGTCAAGGCGACGTACTCGATAAAGTCGATTTTCGTACTTTATACAAGTTTTCGTTGCGAAGCAAAAACCCCTCGCCCCCTCGTTCGTTGAAGCCCTATTCCTTCATCATGGAGCGTCTTCGGCATGATTTCAATGCTTACCGTACTTCAAACGCTTTTCGGAGCGGGGGAGTTTCCGGCTCCCAGTCCCGCGCCCGACACCTCCGCCTACGGACAACACATCCAGCGGTCGATGCGTCTGATGGCGTCGAGTGCGCCGGAGCGGAAGAGCACCGTCCGCGTGCTGTACTACGGTCAGTCGATCACCGGGCAGCGGTGGTCGGAGTTCACGGACGCCGATCTGAAAGAGCGGTTCCCCAACACGCACTTCATCGCCAAAAACCTCGCCATCGGCGGCTTCAGTTCGGAGAGACTCGTCCGCACGCTGCACTACGATGTGCTGCCGTTCTACCCCGACCTGATCCTGTTCCACGTCTACGGCAACCACATCGAGTATGAAAACGTCATCCGCGAAATCCGTTCACGCACGACGGCGGAGATCGTCATTCAGACCGACCACATCGCCAAGCCGCCCGAAGCGCGTGCCGCGTCCGTCGATGAACAAGAGACGTGGGACGCGAAGATGAACCACTGGTATCTGCCGCAGATCGCCGACAAGTACGGATGCGCCCTCCAGCCGCAACGCGCCGAGTGGGTGCAATACCTGACCGACAAGGGACTCGAACCCGCCGACCTGTTGAGCGACCAAATCCACCTGAACGCGCACGGCAAATGGCTCATGGGCGAGTTCATGAAGCGGTTTTTGATCGTCCTTCCCGACGACAAGGGCGAGCAAACGGTGAAGACCTACCTTGTCGGCGAGGATGTTCGGTGGGAGGGAAATCGCCTCGCGCTTGAGTTCGAGGGGAACCGCGTCGTCGCCGTCGCGCGTGAGAGTTCCGAAGGATCGACGCGGGTGCTGGTGGACGGGCAACCGCCGAGCGCGTTCCCGGAGTGTTACACCTTCACCCGACCGAGCCGCACGCCTCACATCGGATGGCCCTGCATCCAAAAGATGACGTGGGAATCGCCGCCCGTTCTCGAAGAGTGGGAGATCACCTTCACCGACTTCAACGAGGACATGAGCGACTTCGCGTTCGAGGTGGTCGGGTCAGTGACGGGACCCGACGGCGGCGGTCGCGGCGCGGAGCCGTTCGTGTCGAACAGTGGGCGGTTGGTGATCGAGCCGCGCGATTGGGAGTTCCGCCACGACTTCGGCGTCTCGAAGAAGCCGACGGAGGACGGGTGGAAAACGACGTTCCGCGTCGAGCCGATGTTTGTCGACGCCTACGACGCGCCGCAGGTGGAAGACGCCACTGTCGGGGTGGAGACGACGCTTGTGCAGGGGCTGTCGAACGGGTCGCATCGGCTGGAGTTGGTCGCGGACGGGTCGCGCCCGGCGATTGAAGCCTTGCGTGTCTATACGCCGCCGATTCGTTGACAGACATGCGAAACGGGCTCTACTCTCCGTCTTAATGAGGACCATGTGGCGACAGCCGCTCTAATAAATGGGAGTGAAGAGAACGATGAAGAGACACGCGATGACGATGCTGGCGCTGGCGTGCGCGTTCTCGTTGAACGCGGTCGCGGCGGACATTGCGATTATCGACTACGCGGACGAATGGACGAAGACGCGCGGGTTGGTCGAAGGGTTCGACCTGCTCGGCGTGCCGTACGACGACATCACGGAAGCGGCGCTCGGCGGCAAGATCGCGCTGGCGTCCGACAACAAAGTGCTGTTCCTGTCGGCGATGTACACGAATAGCGCCGCGCTCCATCAGGCGATGGACAACAACGCGGCGGTCGTGCAGGACTTCGTTCAAAACGGCGGCATCGTCATCGAGCCGACGCAAGCCGACCAGAACGAGGCGAACGTCGATTGGCTGCCGAGCGGGTTGACGGTTGTTCGCAGCGACCCCGATCACCCCGACTTCAAGATTCTCGATGCGGGTCATCCGCTGTTCAACTTCCCGAACAAACTGACGGACGACAACTTTATCGGCTGGGGTCATCAGAATTGGCCCACCGTTTGGGAGTCGATTGCGTCGATTCAGGGCTTCGATATCCTCGCGGAGACGGCAGCGGGCAAAGCGGCGGTTGCCGAAGCGACGTTTGGGCAGGGCATGTTCGTGATGATGTGCGTCGCGCCGGACAAGTACGCCATCGCGGGCAAAGACGACCACACGAAAGAACAGGCGACGCTGTTCCTCGAAAACATCGCGGCGACCTATCTCCCTCAAGCCGTCTCGCCCGAAGGGTTGCTGACGACGATGTGGGGGTCGCTGCGACGATAAGCCCGATTCAGTGGGATAGTTTGCGATGAGCCAAATAGGCGCGGGCGTTTCGCGCCTATTTTCGTTCTTTGTTGCAACTTTCCGTTGACGAGCGTGAAACGATGGTCTACGATCTTACGTAGAACGTAACTGAACGGCGTTGTTACTCGTGAACGCGAATTGCAAGTAGCGATCTTGGACGCCGACAACAAAATCTCTCTGGACGTGTGAACGGTAGGATGACCTAGTAGCACTCCTGATGAACGCCTTTGTCATCAAGGAGTGTCTTCCCATGAGTCGTCGCTATCGTTTTTGTGCTTTAGCCCGCCAAGTGAGGCGGTATTCCTCGCCGTTCCGACGCCATCAGACGGCTCTCCCGCACTCCGACGCGCAAGTTTCCACCGAGACAACGCCATCCGAAACCATATCCGCCAACGATGCGGAAGGATCGGATTCTGCCGTTGTCTTCGTCGAACACACACGTTATACGAGGAGAACGTCACGGATGAGCACGCGCTTTCTGATCTTTAGTCTCTCCCTGTCGCTGGCGGTCGCGTTGAGCAGCGCGCGCGCCGCCGACATTGCGATCATCGACTTCGCCGACCAATGGACGACCGTTCGCGGTCTGACCGAGGGCTTCGAGGCGCTCGGCATCGATTTCGACGACGCGGTGAACGGTAAAATCTCCGTCAAGAGCGATCACAAAATCCTGTTCCTCTCCGCGATGTATACGAACAACGCGACGCTCCACCAGACCCTCGACGCGCAGGCGGCGGTCATCAAGAGTTTCGTTGAAAACGGCGGCGTCGTGATCGAACCGACACAAGCCGATCAGAACGAAGCGAACGTCGATTGGCTGCCGAGCGGCTTGACAGTCGTTCGCAGCGACCCCGACCATCCCGACTTCACGATCCTCGAACAAGACCACCCGCTCTTCAACTTCCCGAACAAACTGACAGACGAGAACTTCATCGGTTGGGGACATCAAGGATGGCCCACCGTTTGGGAATCGATCGTACAGATCGAAGGGTTCAACGTTCTCGCGGAGACGGCTGCGGGCAAAGCGGCGGTCGCCGAGGCGGAGTTCGGTCAGGGCAAATTCCTGATGATGTGCGTCGCGCCGGACAAATATGCGACGCGCGGCAACGACGACAACACCAAGAAACAGGCGATGCTGTTCCTCGAAAACATCGCGACGGTCTACCTCCCGACGGCGGTCTCGCCCGAAGGGTTGTTGGCGACGACGTGGGGCGAGCTCCGACGCTGAACCTCGTCCCCACCGATCTCCAAGAACGATCCCAAACAAGGAGCAAGTTGAGGGGCGCGTCCCCTACCACATAGGGCGCGTGCTCCGGGTTCGATAGATTCTTAACCGATGCCTCCCTTCCTTCCTCATGTGCCTGAGAATCTATCGAAGCGAACGGGGCGGACCGCGTTGGTGCTAGCGGCCCGCCCCTTTTTTCACTTTAAGGGCGAAGACAGCCACCGAATGACACGGACTCGGAAATCGACCATACTTGAATGCGAGAACGCCATTTTATTTCGGAGCACGTCGGAGGATTTGAACGATGCGGTGGAGAGATCGGACGATTATCGGGATGAGCGTCGCCGGACTATGCGTCGGACTGCTGATCGGCGGCTGCTCGAAATCCGAAAAGCCCTTGACGGCGCAAACGCCGATGGCGTTGGAACTGATGTCGGCGGACGAGAATGCGCCGGGCATCGAGGAAGCGCTGGAGCGCGGCATCGACGACACGTTCGAGCAGGTCGTCGTGGGTCCCCAAGACGACGGCACGTATATCGTCGCCACGACGCAGCGCATCGATCCGGCGGGTGAGTCCGTCGCATTTCCGGGTCGCCCGACCGACTTGGCGTTGAGTCCCGACGGCGCGACCATCGCCGTCAAGAATCAGAACAACCTCGTCTTCATCGCCACGACGACGAACGAGATCGCCCAAACGTTGGCGATGCCGAGCGGCGGCAACTCGTGGGAGGGCGTCGTCTGGAGCGCGGACGGCGCGACCGTTTGGACGACGGACGTGCGCGGTCAATTTCGCGGCGCGACTCGCAAGGGTGAAGGCGCGTTCGAGTGGGCGACCGACATCGAAATCCCGACGATGGCGGAAGGCGACCGACGCAGTTCCGCGCCCGGCGGTTTTTTCGTGGATGAGTCGGCGGGTATCGCCTACGTCACCGCGAGCCGAAACAACGCAATCGCCGTCCTCAACCTGAAAACGAACGCCGTCACCGCGTCCATCCCCGTCGGGATCGCGCCGTATACGATCATTCGCAACGGCGACAAGGCGTACGTGTCGAACTGGGGCGGGCGCGTTCCCCAAGAAGGCGAGACGACGGGTCCCACCTCCGGCAGTCGGCTGTTGGTGGATGAGGAAACGGGTGTTCCCAACTCCGGCACCGTGTCCGTCATCGATCTGAAGACGAACGTGGTATCGAGCGAGATCGAAGTGGGGCTGCATCCGAGCGGCATGGCGTTGTCGCCGGACGGCTCTCGTCTCTACGTCGCCAACGCGAACAGCGACGCCGTTTCCGTCATCGACACGGTCGCGGACGAGGTCGTGTCGTCGCTGAACCCGAAGCCGATGCGCGACCTGCCGTTCGGGAGCGCGCCGAACGCCCTCGCCGTCTCGCCGGACGGTGACACGCTCTACGTGGCGAATGGCGGCAACAACGTCGTCGCGGTGATCGACTTGGAGAGCGAGTGGGTCGTCGGGTTGATCCCGACGGGGTGGTATCCGGGCGCGGTCGTCTTGTCGAACGACGGCGGGACGCTTTACGTGGCGAACACGAAAGGCGTCGGCAGCCGCGACAAACGCCGCGAGAGCGGCTACAACTCGCACGATTACTTGGGAACGGTGAACATCATCCCCGCGCCGGACGCCGCGACGCTGGAGGCGTACACCCTCCGCTCGGCGGCGAACATGCGCCTCCCCAAGATGCACGACGAGATGAGCGTCAAACCGACGGTGGAGCGCGTCGTCCCCGTGCCGACCGCGCCGGGCGAGACCTCGCCGATCAAACACGTCCTCTACATCATCAAAGAGAACCGCACGTACGACCAGGTGTTCGGCGACATTCCACAGGGCAACGGCGACCCGGAACTGTGCATCTTCGGGGAAGAAGTGACGCCGAACCTGCACGCGCTCGTGAATCAGTATGTGCTGCTCGACAACTTCTACTGCAACGGCACACTCAGCGCGGACGGGCATCAGTGGACGAACGAGGGCTACGTGACGGACTACCTCGAAAAGAGTTACGGGGGATGGCCCCGCAGTTATCCCTATGAGGGCGACGACGCGCTCGCCTTTGCCTCGTCCGGGTTCATTTGGGACCAGGTGTTGAAGGCGGGGTTGACCTTCCG
>JAQBWJ010000090.1 GCA_027625215.1 Candidatus Poribacteria bacterium | reverse complement strand
GGGTGATGTTGCCGGGATCGTCTTGGAAGCCCCATCCGGTGAACGTGTCGCCCTCGTACGATTCGAAATCGCCATTCGTCAGGATCGGTTCAGACGGGGTGATGCGGGCAACGCCGTCTTTGGCGATGAACGTCGCGTTTTTGACCGGGTACCCGGCGGCGAGATTCGGGTTGTGGTACAGGATTCCGCCCGAATAGCCTATTGGGAAGACGCCGGGAACGATCTCGATGCCGAGCTCCTCGCAGACGGCTTTGACGCGCTCGACGTTCTCGAAGTACGGCTCCTCCATAATGTTGAGGATACTGAACTTGAAGTCCGCCAACAGGACGCCGTTGTAGCCGACCGCCGCTCCGCGTTCAAGAATACCGATCAGGTCTTCGACGTTCTCATCGACCAGCAGATTATGGCTGGCATAAATCCAACGGCGAGGGATGTCGTCGGGAGATTGGGCGTTCGCCATCTTTGTTGATCCTGCCAATACGCCTATCGCCATGACGCATGTGACGATGACACGATTCGCTAGCATTCGGCGCATTCTTGCTCCTTCCCAGCCTTCCCCCGATGGGGAAGGGGTCTATGTTACAACGGATGATTGCCGTCCGCGTCGAACTCGCCCTCTTGGAACGACTGCTCCAGCCAGGGGTCTTTCGTCGCGTGACGAAAGTCGATCACTTTTTGCCGCATCTCCGCCGCGATCTCCTCGTAACCCGATTCGTCGATCAAGTTGGTTGTCTCCATCGGGTCGGCTTCCATGTCGAACAACGCCTCGCGGTCTTGGTGGACGAAGTTTTCGCGGGGTCGGTCGCCGAGTCGGTCGATGCCTTGGTCGCGCACCGCCGTCCAGGTGATCGAACGGAACAGGTCGCTCGGTAGCGGCGTATCCAGTTGATAGGCGAGGTTGCGGACGTATTTATGCGTTCGACCGCGCAGTACGCGGTAAGGGTAGTAGTTCGTCACCTCATGGAAGCAGTGCGAGAAGTAGGTTTCTTCCCACGCGCCATCGCCGGGATTCGCCGAGTCGTCTTCCAGGATCGGCAGGAGGGAACGTCCCGGCAGCGCATCGGCGCCGTTCGGGTGATCGACGCCGACCCAATCCAAAAACGTCGGGGCGAAGTCAACCCAGTTCATCAACGCTTGGCTGCGGATGCCGCGTTTCTTTTGGTCGGGACTAATGACAATCAAGGGACAATGATGGCCCGAATCGAAACTTGATGCCTTCGCTCCGGGAAACGGCATTGCGTGATCGGTCGTGATGACGATGAGCGTCTCGTCCGCGCGACCCGAAGCCTCCAACGCCTCGGCGACCGCACCAACCACCTGGTCCCACCGCGACACCGTTTCGTAGTAGTCCGCCAAGTCCTCGCGCACTTCCGGCACGTCGGGGAGAAATCCTGGTACGATCACATCTTTCGGGTCGTACCCAATCGGCGTGATGCCGGGCGGTGTCGAGTCGTTGCCGAAGCCGCGTCCGGCGCGGTGGGGGTGGGTACTTCCAACGTGGCAATAGAACGGTTTGTCGCCACTCGCGGCGAGGAACTCGGTGACTTTGTCCGCCATGTCTTTGGGGCTGCGGGGGTTGACGCGCGGCTCAACCTCAAACGGGTAAACGCGTTCGGGGAGGACGTGCTTCTTGCCGATACACGCCGTCGCAAAGCCGTTTTCGCGGAGAATCTTGGGGATTGAGGTCATGTGCTCGTGCGTACGGAAACCGTGAATCCCATGGCAGTGCCCGTACTGCCCGTGCGTGTGGCTGTGCTGTCCCGTCAGGATACACGCGCGACTGACCGCGCACGAGGGACTTGTGCAGAAGCCATAGTCGAACACGACGCCTCGTTTCGCCAGCGCGTCGATGTGCGACGTCTGGATGACGGGGCTGCCGTAGCATCCGGCGAGGCGGCTCCAGTCGTCGGCGATGATAAAGAGGACACTTTTTGCCATCGTAATCTCGGTTTTCGTTAAGATTGATTCCAACACAGCATCGGGAGATCGCTCGCTTTTTCATCCGACGGTAACGCAGCCTGTGACATTACGTTCGGATCAAGGCGATGAGGATTGTCGTGATGATCTTGGCGTTTCCTGATCTGCGATACCTTCCCTATCATAAACCCTTGCCGATCAAACGCCAACCGACGGCTTGTCATCATGTTGCGCGAAAACCGATACATTGTAGGCTGCACGGTTCACGACATTCAGCCGACCTTGCCGCAACGAGCCATCCCGCCTACAATTGAGAGAACGGGCTTGTTTGGTGGTGAAGGGTCTTGTCCATTGCGGATCGCCGTGTTGAGCGATATTCACGCGAATCTCGAAGCGTTGGAAGCGGTGCTGGAACATCTTGCGCCGAAACGACCCGACGCGCTGTGGTTTTTGGGCGACGCCGTCGGCTACGGCGGCGATCCCGAACCCGTCGTGGACTGGCTCAGACAGATCGACCCGAACCATGTCGTGCGTGGCAATCACGATAAAGTCGTCGCCGGAATCGAAGAGCCGGAAGGGTTCTCCGCCATCGCGCGGGACGCGGCGCTCCGCACGCGCGAAATGGTGTCGGCGGACGGACTCGCGTTTCTGGCGACGCTGCCGCAGGGACCTTCCACGCCGAAAGAGCGGTTCGGCATCTGTCACGGCAGTTGGGCGGACGAAGACTACTACATCTTTTACCCGGACGATGCGGCGGACATGTTCGACGTGATGAAAGGCTCTGTCGCCTTCTTCGGGCATACGCACCGCGCGACCGTCTACGCGAACTTCGAGGGCGCGACGCTCGAAATCCCCATCCAAAGCGGCTATCCGATCATCCTCCAAAAAGCGGCTCGGTACGTGATTAATCCCGGCTCCGTCGGGCAACCGCGCGACCGCGATCCGCGCGCCTCCTACGCGATGTTCGATACGGAATCGTTGCAACTCGCCTTCTTTCGAGTCTCTTACGACATCGCTTCCGCCCAACAGAAGATCGTCAAAGCGGGACTGCCGGAGATCAACGCGGCGCGGCTCTCGGAAGGGCGATAGATGCGGCGCGAGTTGTACATCGCGCTGTCGGTTGTCTTTGCGTTGGGTGGACTGTTCACGGGCGTCGCGTGGCTCGCGCTGGTGAGCGCGTTGGTCGCGTGGGCGGCGCTCGCGCGAGTGGCGCAGGACGCCGAAGACGGCTCTCCATCGCAGCGAGCGGTGGTCGGCGGCGCGGTCGCGGGGCTGATCGTCACCGTGACGGACGTTTATTTCAACCAATATGGCTTCATGTTTCATGTGCGTCGAGAGATTGCGGCGTTACCCGTCTCGCCGGGTGTCTTGTTGAGCCGTTCGGCGCTGTTTGCGGCGTGTTTGTTTGGATACGCGCGGCTGAGGGAACTGATCGGCGTCGGCGGTGCGACGGTCGGATCGGCGATAAGCGGTTTCGCACTCGGGTGGTCGTTCGAGTATGTCGGCGCGCGGTCAGGGCTTTGGGTGTGGAACGCGCGGCATGTCCCCGACCAACAGATCGGCGACGTGTGGCTGTTCCTGCCGAC
Organism: Candidatus Poribacteria bacterium; assembly: GCA_027625215.1. Lineage (GTDB taxonomy): Bacteria > Poribacteria > WGA-4E > JAQBWJ01. The sequence goes on along the minus strand of JAQBWJ010000090.1, from coordinate 4,000 downwards.
GGCATGGGGCGTCACGTTTCTCTTTTCGTGGTACTTTCTGCTACCCTTGTCTCGGCGGGTGCCCGCATGGGCGGCTCCGTTGGGGAGTGCCGTCCGATTGGCGGCGGCTTACATGAGTTTCGTGTTGATCGTTTACCTCGCGTTTGTCCGACTGTTCGGGAAGGTGAATCTTCTTTGAGTCCGACTGGAAAATCAAAAGGTCCCGTGATCCGGTCCACCACGATTCTCGCCGTGCGACGCGGCAGCCAAGTCGCGCTCGGAGGTGACGGACAGGTGACGTTCGGGCAGACGATCCTTAAAAACCAAGCGATCAAAGTGCGTACGCTGCATCAGAAACAGGTGATCGCCGGGTTCGCGGGATCGGCGGCGGACGCGCTCGCGCTGTTCGAGAAACTGGAAGGGCGGCTGGAGGAGTTCAGGGGGAACCTGACTCGCGCCGCCATCGAACTCGCCAAAGACTGGCGCAGCGACCGCGCATTACGACATCTGCAAGCGCAGATCATCGCCTGCAACAAGGACACGTCGATGCTCATTTCGGGCACGGGAGACGTGATCCTGCCGGACGACGACATTTTATCTATCGGCTCCGGCTCGGCGATAGCGATGGCGGGCGCGCGGATGCTGCTCAAGCACACGGAACTGTCAGCAGAAGAGATCGTCCGCGAGGCGCTTGAGACGACCGCAACGATCTGCATCTACACGAACGACTCGATCACGATTGAACGCTTGGATTTAGACGGAAATTAGGGGAATGACGGAATCGCTCGCACAAATCACTGAACGACCTTTTGATCCCGTGACGGAAGACGCGCCGACCGCGCTTCAACAGGCGATGACGCCGCGCGAAGTCGTCGCCGAACTCGACAAGTACATCATCGGTCAGGGCAAGGCGAAACGCGCCGTCGCGGTAGCGCTGCGGAACCGAGCGCGGCGTCAGATGCTGCCGGACGACATGCGCGACGAGGTCGTACCCAAGAATATCCTGATGATCGGCCCGACAGGCGTCGGGAAGACGGAGATCGCGCGACGGCTGGCGAAATTGGCGCGCGCGCCGTTCATCAAGGTGGAGGCGTCGAAGTACACGGAGGTCGGGTACGTCGGGCGAGATGTCGAGTCGATGGTGCGCGATCTCGCGGAGACCGCCGTTTCAATGGTGGAGGCGGAACATCGGGAGCGCGTTCGGGCGCGGGCGGAGGAACTGGTTGAGGAGCGGTTGCTCGATATCCTTGTGCCGCCGCCACCGTCGTATCGGCAGGACTTCACCCAAGATATCTTCAACGAGGATGATGACGAAGACACCCGCGAGAGCCCCGAGCCCGACGCCGCGCAACAGGAGCGTTACCGTCGCACGCGCGAGAAGATGCGCGAACGGCTCCGCAGCGGCGCGTTCGAGGACAAGCAGGTGGAGATCGAAGTCGCCGCGCGACAGACGCCGTTCGTCGAGATCATGACGCCCGGCGGCATCGAGGAGATGGACATCAACATCCGCGAACTGCTCGGCGGGATGATGCCGAAGCAGACGCGCGACCGCAAAGTGACCGTCGCCGAGGCTCGTCCCATCCTGATGGGCGAGGAAGAGCAGCGGCTGATCGACATGGACAACGTTGTCGTTGAAGCGGTCGAGCGGGCGGAGATTTCGGGGATCATCTTCTTGGACGAGATCGACAAGATCGCGGGGCGCGAGTCGCGGCAGGGACCCGACGTGTCGCGCGAGGGCGTTCAACGGGATATTCTGCCGATTGTCGAGGGCAGTTCCGTCACGACAAAGTACGGCACGGTCAAGACCGACCATGTGCTGTTCATCGCGGCGGGCGCGTTCCATGTGTCGAAACCGTCCGACCTGATCCCGGAGTTGCAGGGGCGATTTCCGATACGTGTTGAATTGGAGAACTTGACCGAATCGGATTTTCGGCGCATACTGACGGAGCCGCAGAATGCGTTGGTGCGGCAGTATGTCGCGCTGCTCGAAACCGAAGGCATCCGCGTGTCGTTTACGGACGACGCGGTCGCCGAAGTCGCCACGCTCGCGTTCCAAGTGAATCAGCAGACCGAGAACATCGGAGCGCGGCGGTTGCACACCATCATGGAGCGGCTCTGCGAGGAGCTCTCCTTCGACGCGCCGGAACGCAAGGGCGATACCGTCGAGATCAACCAGACGTACGTCCGCGATCAACTCGCCGACATCGTGAAAGACGAAGATTTGAGCCGCTACATTCTCTAACCTCCATCACTCGCGTCTCGCGGCTCCGATTCTTCACCCCGACCGAATATCTAACGGTTGTTCCGTCACGCGACACCGTTCCGTTCCGTCGCCGACAACAAGCGAAACGCTCGATTTTCCGGGCGAGTCGCTTCTCCGTGTCGCTTGTTTCGCGCTCTTGATCCCACTCTGATCGTTCGTTGAAGGAGAAACGACATGTCTACAGCAGCAGCCCCCCAACTCGGCACGTTGACCGTCGAGGAGTTGTTCACGATCTGCGAGGACATTGAGCTCCGCAACGCGAAACTGTACGCCGCGTTCATGATTCAACTCGGCAGCGACGACGAGCGGGTCGCGCAGTTTTGGGAAGAGATGAGCGGCGAAGAATGGGACCACTACGTCGTCCTGAGTTTCGGGCGCGATCTGTGCGAACGCGCCGGGGTGATGAAGGAACGGATTCGCGGCTTCGACCACGCGAACGTCGCGCATGTCCGGGAGATCATGGAAACGAACGAACGGCGTGTTGCAAAAGGCACGTACTCGCTGCATGATGCGTTCCAGATGGCGATTGAGTTCGAGACGAGCGAAGGCGACGCTTTTTTCCTTCACCTCGTACGGCAGATTCGTCAGGCGATCAATCGTCTCGGCGAATATCACCTCGAGAAGCGGATTCAGAAGATGGGCGTTGAGGTGCACAACCACGTCGATAGCCTCGTCAACGCGATCAAGAAGTTTGGGAACAGCCCCGATCTGGTGCGACAGGCGCGCGCGGCGTTGGATCATCACGCGCATTGAACGCCGATTCGGTCGAGTGGGACGGTGAACCGGATTGAACAGCCTCTCTCGCGGAGACATTGAACTCCAAGACGTGCGGAAGACCTACGGCGAGGTCGTCGCTGTCGATTCCGTTTCGCTGACGGTCGAGGATGGGTCGTTCTTCTCGCTGTTGGGTCCGAGCGGATGCGGCAAGACGACGACCCTGCGGTTGCTCGGCGGGTTCGTCTATCCCGACTCCGGCGACATACGGATCGGCGGGCAGTCCGTCGTGAATCTCCCCCCGAACAAGCGCGACGTGAATACCGTCTTTCAGCAGTACGCGCTGTTCCCACACCTCTCCGTCGCCGACAACATCGCCTTCGGTCTTCAAATGAAAAAAGTGTCGCGCGACGAGTCCCGCAAACGGGTCGGCGAGGCGATGGAGATGGTTGGACTAGCGGGCTACGAGGCGCGCAAGCCGTCGGAACTGTCGGGCGGCCAGCAGCAGCGAGTCGCTCTTGCCCGCGCGTTGGTGAACCGTCCGTCGATCCTGTTGCTGGACGAACCGCTCGCCGCGCTTGACCTCAAACTCCGCAAACGGATGCAGCAGGAGTTGAAAACGCTCCAGCAAGAAGTCGGCATCACGTTTCTCTACGTGACGCATGATCAGGAGGAGGCGATGGCGCTTTCCAACCGGATCGCCGTCATGCACGAGGGGCTTGTCCAACAGGTCGGCTCGCCGGAGGAGATTTACGAACGCCCGCGCAACCGTTTCGTCGCCGATTTCATCGGTACGTCGAACTTTCTCGAGGGGAAGATCGAACGCGACGAAGGGGAACGGGTCGGGGTGACGCTTGTCTCGTCTGGTGAGGAATCACCTCACGCGACGGCATGGGCGGCAAAAACGGAGGGGATGCGCGTCGGCGACCGAATCGTCGCCAGCGTTCGCCCCGAACGGGTGCTCGTGCTCGACGCGCACGGCGATGCGCCGCACCTGAACGCGCTGCCGGGACGAGTCGTCGCACGCACGTTTCTTGGGACGGA
>JAQBWJ010000089.1 GCA_027625215.1 Candidatus Poribacteria bacterium | reverse complement strand
GAAGACCAGGAGGCTACCGAGGACGCCGCCTGAACGCCATACACAACATTTGATAATATCTCTGCGGGGTGTTACTCCCGTAACATGCGAGACGGATAGGAGTTCTTCTTCACCCGTCATCGAGCGTTCATCTACTTCACGGAAGAAATACTTGGCTCGTCTCTCATTCCAATGGGTTGGAATTGAATCCAGCCAAGGTTGATGTGACGGTTTGTACGAGGCGTATGAACGATGCGATGAGCTCATATCCTATTCACCACCGACGATCTGTTCGAGCAACCCTTCCGTCTCCTGCTCCAACGCCAGAATATCCACCCGAATCTCCTCCAACGACCGCAACGCCTGCGGCTTGTAGAAGTACCGCGTAAATGAAATCTCGTACCCGATCACCGTTTTCGACGTGTCCACCCACGCATCCGGCGCATACGGCAACACCTCCCGCCGCACAAACGCCTCGATGCCACCGTCTTCCGTCAGCGGCACCTGCTCCGTGTCGCGGAGTTCCGTGTCCGGCTCATACTCCATGACGACGGGCTTGCCGTTTACCATCGTGTGGGACCGCCCTTCCAAAGCGTCCCGTTGCGGGTCGTCGTTCGGCGAGGGTCGGCTCGTCTTGCGGACAACGGGTGCGGTGTTCACGTCCCGTTCCGCGAGCGTATCTCGCAGCATCTTCACCCGTTTCGCCGGGAGTTTTTCGCCGACCTCCTTCGCCGTCCGCTCCACCGCGTCGAGAAAGGCGTTGAAATCGAGGTGCGGTCCGTCGCCGAGCGATGCCGCCACGCGATCGATGAGGTCGGCGAGCGACTCGTCCTTCGCCTCGACACACGCCCGACGGAACCGCCGCCGCGATGCGTCATCCAACGCGACGCTCAGGCGCAACGGACGCTCGACGGTGACTTTCCAGTAGCCAAACGCCGCGTTCTCGAAGATTTTGGACTGCTCCGTCTCCTCGAACGCGAGGAAAACGTCGGTGATGCGCTTCACGTGTTCGTCGGTCAGTTCGCAGTTCTTGTTGCCGAGGTTCTTTCGTAAAGGCTCCGACATCCCCGTCGCGTCGATCAGTTGGACGTTGCCGCGACGGTGCTCCGCTTTGCGGTTCGTCAACACCCAAATGTACGTGGCGATGCCTGTGTTGTAGAACATGTTCTCAGGCAACGCGATGATCGCTTCGAGCCAATCGTTCTCGATGATCCACCGCCGGATGTTGCTCTCGCCCTGACCCGCGTCGCCGGTGAACAGCGACGACCCGTTGTGCACCTGAGCGATGCGGCTGCCCAACTCCGTCTTTCGCTTCATCTTGCTCAGTTTGTTCACGAGGAACATGAGCTGCCCGTCGCTTGACCGCGTCACGAGGTTGAACTCGCTGTCCCCATCGTGTGATACGACGAATCGCGGATCGGTCAACCCCTTTTTGCCGCCCATCCGCTCGATGTCCGCCTTCCAGCTCTTGCCGTACGGCGGATTGGACAGCATGAAGTCGAACTCGTCGGAAGGGAAGGCGTCCGCGGAGAGCGTCGAGCCGAACGCGATCTTGTCCGCTTGATCGCCCTCGCCCTTCAACAGCAGGTCGGATTTGCAGATCGCGTAGGTCTCGGCGTTCGTTTCCTGCCCGTAAAGGTGGATCGACACCTGCTTGCCCCGCTGCTGAGCCAGCGCTTGAAGCGTCTCTTCAGCGACGGTGAGCATCCCGCCCGTGCCGCACGCTCCGTCGTAGACGAGGTACGTCCCCGATTCGAGATGATCGGCGACGGGCAGATAGATCAGGTTCGCCATCAACTTGACGACGTCTCGCGGGGTGAAGTGTTCGCCCGCTTCTTCATTATTCTGTTCGTTGAAGCGGCGGATGAGCTCCTCGAAGATCGTCCCCATCGAATGGTTGTCGAGTCCGGGACGGATCACGTTGCCGTCCGCGTCGAGAACAGGCTTTGGGCTGAGGTTCATCGCCGGGTCGACGAACCGCTCGATGACGCCACCCAGAATGTCCGCGTCGACCAACGTGTCGATCTGGTTGTGGAATCGGAATCGGTTGAGGATCTCTTTCACGTTTTCGGAGAAGCCGTCGAGGTACGTGATGAAATCGGCTTTGAGTTGTTGTTGCCGTGTTCGGGAGGTTAGGTCTCGCAACGTGAACGGCGAGATGTTGTAGAACGCGTGTCCCGACGCCGAACGCAGCTGCGGCGCCTGGTTCAGAATCCCTGCTTCGTCCAACTGCCTCTTCCGGTCCATTACCGCCTGTTTTGTGTCTTCGAGCAGGCAATCGAGTCGCCGAATGACCGTCATCGGCAAAATGACATCTCGGTATTTGCCTTGACTGTAATTGTCGCGTAAAAAGTCATCCGCGACGCCCCAGATGAAGTTGACGATCGCGGAGTGTTGAGCGGCGTCCATTGTGATTCCCGGTCGGGTGAAAAAATGACGGTGGTATCGGTTATGATGGTCATGTGCCGCGTTTAGAATAGGTCGCAACATCGGAGTAACGCAAGAGGGTACCTAATCGACATCGACATCGACGATGGTTGACGGAATCGTGACATGAACAGGCCACCAATCCTGTTCGGTGGCGCCCCAAGGAAGTTTCGATGTTGTTGGTGCTTCATTCGGACAAGGGCTGAATCGCGTTCACCTTGATCCTCCCAACTCGAATCACTTGAACAGGTTCCGGCAGACTATGTTGTTCACGTCCCAGCAGTTTGATGGAGATCGCGTGCCGTAGGTTGCTGAGCGCTTCCGTTTCCGTCCAGCCGATGGCGTCCTGGTCCCACTCTAACGAGGTCGCTTGATACATCCCGGTGACTGCTTCGTTTCCTCGGAAGCGATAGATCACGTATGTCATTGAAATCGCTTTTGTCGGCATCATTCCGAGTTCCGTGAGGATTCCCGCCACTTTTCGGTATGCCGTGGCGAGATCACGCCCAAGGGGATATCGCTTCGTAGATCCGTTCAAGCCTTCCCAGTCAAGTGAGTAGTTGCCTGTCGTACTCATCACAATGCTGCTTGCCGGCCACGTAGGAAGTTTGAGAACAACGCCTGGACTTCGTTCGATCAACTCGGCTTCCTCGGACACGTACAACTCGAGCGTGTCGGAATCTTCCGATTCACCGTCGAAGATGACCTCGTCTTCTTCCGAGATATGTTCGTCGTCGTGTTTGTTTTCCATGCCGTTCCGATCCCTTCTGAATCGCGACACTGGGTCGCCGATGCGGTGATGTAGCGTTCGCTGAGTTCCTCGACGAACGGTCGAAGGTCCTCAAGATCATGATGAACGTAGCGGCTCGTGACGGAATGCCCGACGTGGCAGAGCAGTCGCCCGATCTGTTGCTCCGTGGCGCCTTGTTTCGCCAGTTGGGAGGCGAAGAAATGGCGTAGGTCGTACATAGTTGCCCAACCCAAATCCGCTCGTTGGCGGACATGGTCGAATGTTCGAAAGAGGTTTCGATGCGTTTTCGGCGTCTCGGACGTGCCGACAGCCGGGAAACACAAGGAGTCCGGACAATCCTTCAGCACGAGTTGCACATGCGCCGAGATCGGGATGATGCCCCACCGGGCATTCTTCATCTTGGACGGCGGAATTTCGATTCGATCGTCGATCAACTCCCCCTTCATTAACAAACGAACGTTCTTGGGTCGCAGTCCCGTCAGACCCATAACAAGAAACATCGTCATCGCGTCGGTGATCTCCGCCTGTCGGATCAATGCGACGAACTGCTCCATTGTCAGGGCACGGGTGCGACGGTTATCGACAGTGAGCTGCTTGACTCGCGTCAACGGGTTTACGGCTACCAGTTCCAAGTCCACGGCGTAGTTCATCGCCTGCTTGAACTTCTGTAAGTACATGTTTCGAGTTCGTGGGGAGAGGTTGCCGTAGAAGGAGAGCAACCGATCTCCGTGCAGACGGGAGACGTCACTGAGACGAAGATCAGTAAATTCTGTCGATAGAAAGCGCTTGATTGCCTGTCCACACTGGACTGTGAACCGATAGCTCTTCAGCTCTTGTTGCGAAGGGACGAACGAATCTTCGAGAAACGCGATCACGAGCGGATCCGTCCGATCCGTCTGCTCCTCCTCGAGGACGGCTAACCACGCCTCGAAGCGAGCGATAGAGACTTCGCGTTCTTTAGTGAAGGTCTTGCGGCGACGCTCCCCGGACGGGAGTTTCACGTCGGCGGCGTGCACACCGTCTCTGCGACGGAACAGTCCCGACCTGCCCTCATGCGGGAGAAGGACGACGGGCACCCGTGTTATCTTCGGCATTTCCAAGTGTCCCAAAAGTGTCCCAAAAAGTCGCAAAAAGCGGCTAATTGGCGGTTCATTTGGAACACTTTGAGACAGTGGATTGAGATGCGAAAATCGGCTGAAAGGCTGCTATCACAGGCTTAAAGAGGTGGTGCGCCCAAAGGGATTCGAACCCCCAACCGTCAGATCCGAAGTCTGATGCTCTATCCATTGAGCTATGGACGCAACCGTTGAGACGCCGCCGTGTTGATAAGACGGCATCAGTTAGACATTATCAGCGTTTCCGCGATACGGCAAGTCGATTTAACGTCAACCACGACTCGGCTCGCATGGAACGTCACAGTTCTTCGATCAACACCGACTCCCCGCGCTCGGCGGAGGCGTAGATGCCGTCGGTGATCAGTTGCGCGACCAACGCCTTCTCCAACGGCGTCTTTGGCGACGACCCGGTGCGGATCGCCAGCGCGAAGTCGGTGAGCGGTCCGTCGTGGATGCGGGAGACTTCGTCTTCCTCCCACAACGTTTCGGTAATGACGCCATCCTCCGCCGATCCCCGATCATAGATGATCGTGTTCGGCTTCGACGCCGTCATCTTCAACTGCAACGACCCCTTCGACCCGACAATCCCCCACGCCTCCTGCCGCTGCGACGCGACGAACTCGGCGCGCTCAACGTTCAGGATCGTCCCGCCCTCGCATCGCACCATCGCCAGATAATGCGTTTCCGCGTCGGAGCCGGGCGCGACATGCGACTCGAAAATCGGCGGGACCGTCCACGTCTGCGCGAACACGCTGACGGGCTTGAGCGTCCAGCCGGTGATGCCCAGCAGGTAATCCAGATCGTAACATCCCCAGTTGACGAGGAACCCGCCGCCGTTGAGGGCTTTTTTCAACCGCCATTCGGGTCGAGGCGAATCGGGTTGCTTGCCGCATCCGGTCAGGTTGCGGTGACGCACGATCCGCAGATCCCCCAACGCTCCCGTCGCAATGAACTCCGCCGCCACGCGAGCGCCTTCGGTGAAGCGATAGCGACACGAGCAGCACGCCGCAAACAGTTCCCCTTTTGCGGCGATCATTCGGCGCACCTCGCCCACGTTCATCGCAACGGGCTTCTCGGTGAGAACGTGCTTCCCCGCTTCAAACGCCTTGAGCGCCATCGGCGTTCGCCACGTTGTCGGGAAGGCGAGCACAACCGCCTCCACGTCCGGGTCGGCGAGCAGTTCTTCGCCCGACTCGTACAGGCGTTTCGGGTTGAACTTCTCTTTGGCGAACTCGCGGTTGGCAGGGACAAGATCGGAAGCGGCGGTAAGTTCGAGGTCGGGAGAATTGGTCGCGGCGGTCATGTGCGCTCTGCCGATCACGCCGCAGCCGATGACGCCTACTCTCACGGGTTCCATAACTCATCGTTCCTTCATGTTGACGCGGTAAACGCACACCGAACGGGAAGACGAACGTTACTGTAGTTTTCCACGACCCGTCAACTCCCACACCTCCTCGATAACGCCGCCGCGCACCGCGTACATGACATCGTGAAGCACGACCGTCGTGTCCGAGTACCCAACGATGAACTCGATTTTGTCGCCGAGACGCGGGGTATCGCCCGGTTCTTCGAGCCGCAGCGTGCCGTGCTCCGCCGACAGACCCACCGACTTGATCGGCGGGAGACCAAGTGGTTCCGGCGTCGCGCCGTCCGAACTCATCGTCTTTTTACCCGCGTCGCAGATGACGCGGTCGGGAGTCGGGCGGCTCGTCACGGTCGATAAGATGGTCAAGGCGTAGTCGTGCCGGACGCCAAAGCGCGTGCGGTACAAGACATCGCAGTAGACGCCGCCGCCCGCCTGAATCTCCGTGACGCCGGGACAACGCGCCGTCAGCCAGTACGTGCCCGTGCCGCCGCAACTGACGATCCCGATGGGGATGCCCTCGTCCCGACACGCCTGCGCCGTCGCCGCGACCTGTTCCAACGCTTCGCGGATCGCCTGCCGCTTTTCGTTCTCGTCGGTGAAGCGAAGGGTGTGCGCCTCCCACGCCATCAGACCCGCGAGTTGAACGCCGCGCCGTCCGGCGATCCGTCTCGCCAATTCGACCGTCTTCTCTCCCGGCGCGACGCCCGCCCGTTGCATCCCTACATCGATCTCGATCACGACGCTCAACGGCACGTCCGCCTTGATCCCGGCGCGGTCCATCATCTCGACGTTTTCGAGGTTGTCAACGGCGCAGATCACGTCCGTATGACGACGCAGGGCGACGAGTCGGTCGATCTTTTGCTGCCCGACGATTTGATTGGCGATCAGGATGTGGTCGATCCCGCCCGCCGCCATCGCTTCCGCCTCGCCGAGTTTCGCGCAGGTGACGCCGTGCGCGCCCGCGTCCATCAACTTGCGGGCGATGGCGGGCGACTTCATCGCCTTCGTGTGCGGTCGCCACTGAACGCCCGCGTCGCGGATGATCGTATCCGCCATTGTGCGGATGTTGCGCTCCATCACGTCCAGATCGACGATGAGCGCGGGCGTGTCCAGCGAGGCTTTCGGTTGTCCGATCAGGTGGTGCGGCACGTTTCGCGTTCCCTCTCAGTTGGGAGTTACGTCGATTCGATTAAGAGAACGGCGTCTTCCCAACCTTCAGGCGTTGAGAACGCGCGGGGAACCGTCCGATACGGGTCTTGTCGCCGTTCGTCGGGTTGATCCATGACGCGGCGACGGTCGAGGTTGAGGGGGCGTCCATTCGCGCGGTGACGGTTGTCGGATCGCTGAGGTACGCGATCACCCACTCGCCGGACTCCGCACGCGCCGCCATGTTTCGCGTCAACCCTTCGCCTACGCTGTCCACCAGAATCGACGGGTCGGGGATGAGACGTTCCCATCCCGCCAACGACGACACGATTTCGCGGTATACGCCCAGATGATGCGCGCCCGGCGAGTCGATCCAGTCGCGCCACGTCTCCGGCGCGCGCCAGTTCCGGTCATGCCCGTAACTGTGATGCGCTCCGCCGAGATGCGTCCAGTATGCCTGTTTGCGGAGCGCGTGCGGCGCGTCCAGCCCCCGATCCTTGACTCCTTCGTATCCCGCTTCCGCCATGACGACCGGCTTGGTCGGCGTGAGCGCGTAGTCGTGGGCGACCATCGACGGAAGCAGTTCGTAGTGGTTCCAAGGCTGCTGGCAGTTGAATGCGAGCCACGATTCCGCGTGAATCCAACTGGATGACGCTGGAGATGGGTCGGGGTGAACGGTGATGAGGTGCGCGCCGCCGTCGCCCTCCTCGAAACCTGCCGCCAACTCGCGCACAACGGGCACATATTCGTCCGTCGCCTTCGGGTAGGACGACCAGACGAC
>JAQBWJ010000088.1 GCA_027625215.1 Candidatus Poribacteria bacterium | reverse complement strand
CTCGGCTTGGTTCTCGCGCTCTCGAAGGTCGATGCGGCGGAGAAAATCGCCTTCATCCGCTTCATCAACGGCGACGTACCGAAGACGTACCTCATGGAACCGGACGGCTCGCAACAGACTCGACTGATCGACGATCTGACGCCCGAACTGTTTCCGGCAGGCTCGCCCGATGGTCGAACGATCGTGTTGTTTCGTTATCCGAACGGCATCAACGATACTATCGGCGACCTCTTCACGGTCGGAATCGACGGAGCGAATCTCCGCAACCTGACAAACTTATCGGCGGCGTATATGAGCCCGCAGTGGTCGCCGGACGGCAAACGGATCGCCTTCACCGCCAACATCGAAACCTTGCCGAGCGGTCCCCGCTCCCTCTATGTGATGGACGCCGACGGCGGCAACCGGACGATGTTGACGCGGTTCGCAACGGGCGGCGGCATGACCCATCTCACTTGGTCGCCCGACGGACGCTTGATCGCCTACATCGAGGATCACGCGATTTGGGTCGTGTCATCCGCAGGCGGACAAGCCGTCAGGTTGACGGGCGACCTGCATCCTGAGGATGTCGCGTGGTCGCCGGACGGAAAATGGATCGCATTTTACCCGTACCCCGCGTTCGGCGATGATTCGACACCGTTGTACGTCCTGAATACCCAAACGAACGAGCAGCGGCTCGTGACCCGCGAAGGGTTCTACATCGGCGGGGTGACGTGGTCGCCGGACAGCCGAAAACTCGTGTTCGGTTCGTATCGACCGAAGAATATCCTCACGCACGACATCTTTTCGGTTGAGTTGGATGGGTCGAATCTCACCAACCTGACCGAAAGCCCGGAATATGACAGAGACCCGTCGTGGTTTGGATACCGCCCGTTGTCCGTCTCGCCGCTCGGGAAACGCGCCGCGTCGTGGGGCTGGTTGAAAGGGTTGGGACAATGAACGCGCAGCATCCGATTTTCGTTCTCATCGTTGCCATACTCATCACGACGCAAGCGCTCGCGGCGGAAAAGATCGTCTTTATCCGCATCATCAACGGCGACGTACCGAAGACGTACCTCATGGAACCGGACGGTTCGCAGCAAACTCGCCTAATCAACGACGAGACGCCGGAACACGGTCCGGCGGGTTCGCCGGACGGTCGCATGATCGCCATCGTCCGTGAACATGACAACGCCAGCAGCAGCATCTTCCTCGTTGACGTGGACGGAACGAATCTCCGCAACATCACGAACCTCCCCGCGTGGTATCTGAGCCCTCAATGATCGCCTGACGGCAAACGGATCGCCTTCACCGCTAACATCGAAACGCTGCCGAGCGGTCCCCGCTCCCTCTATGTGATGGACGCCGACGGCGGCAACCGCACAATGTTGACGCGGTTCGCAACGGGCGGAGGGATGAGTTGGCTCACTTGGTCGCCGGACGGAGAGTTGATCGCCTATCTCGAAGACCACTCGATTTGGGTCGTCTCCGCGAACGGCGGACAGGCGATTCGGCTGACGGAGAGAATCCCGCGCATCAATTACCTCGCGTGGTCGCCGGACGGAAAATGGATCGCCTACTACTACTATCCGGTCGTCGGAGAGGATACCGAGCCGATCTACATTTTGAATACGCAGACGAACGAAACCCGTCTCGTGACACACGAAGCGCACTGGATCGGCGGACTCTCGTGGTCGCCCGACAGCCGGGAAATCGTCTTCGCGGCGGGACAGCCGGACAAACCATTGAACGCTTCAAACGACATTTTCTCCATCGATCTGGACGGGTCGAACCTCATCAACTTGACCGAAAGCCCGGAGTACGAATGGTCCCCATTGTGGTTCGGATACCGCCCATTGTCCGTCTCGCCGCGCGAGAAACGTGCCGCGTCGTGGGGCTGGTTGAAAGGGTTGGGACAATGAACAAGCATCATTCGTTCCTCGTTTTCGTGGCTACCCTACTCATCACCGCACAAGCGCTTGCGGCGGAGAAGATCGTCTTCGCGCGAGACGGCAACCTCGTCGTCATGGGACTGGACGGTTCTCGACAGACCGTCGTGACGAATGATGGGGCGCGAAGCACGCACCCCTCTGGCTCTCCTGACGGGCGCTTCATCGTGTTCGTCCGAGACGACGGACCTCGGCTCGGCGACAAAGAGATATTCAGAATAGATGCGAACGGAGGCAATCTCCGAAACCTGACCAACTTCCCCGCGTGGCACTCGCGTCCGGCGTGGTCGCCCAACAGCAAACGGATCACTTTCGCCTCCAATCTCGATCTGCCGCCCAGCGGACCCGCCTCCGTCTATGTTATCGACCTGAACGGGGATAACCTGCAACGGCTGACGGACGATGCGATGGGTACGGGGGTCAAAAACCCAACCTGGTCGTCAGATGGGAGTGAAATTGCCTTCCTCCGTGGCGCGAGGGACGGTTCGACCACCGACCTCTACATCATCCCGTCGGCGGGCGGAAAAGAGCGGAGATTGACTGAAGATCAACACATCACGGGTATCGCGTGGTCTCCGGACGGCAGATGGATCGCTTACGAAGTCCGCCCGTTTAATCCGAACGGTGATCATCCGCTTTTTGTGATCGACATGAACAGCAATCGGCATCGGTTGGTGACGAATGAGATAAACTACATCGGTGGTCTTACGTGGTCATCGGACAGTCGCCGCATCGTTTTTTCGGGCGATGCTCGCGGTGGACGGACAGATATCTACTCCGTCGATCTGGACGGATCGAATCTGACTAATTTGACGCAGAGCCCGACATTCGACACATTTCCTTCATGGTTTGGACATCGCCCGTTGTCCGTCTCCCCGCGCGACAAACGCGCCGCGTCGTGGGGTTGGTTGAAGACGTTGGTATCGCCCGACGGCACGCGATGAAGCGGTTCCGTGTTCCCTTTTCCCTTGATGGGCTAGGGGTGAGGGTGTTAGCGCGCCACAGACGCGACGCTCAACCACCTCGTCGCCGTTTTCTTCACCATCGGAATCTACGACGTGCGGACGGGGCGGTTCGCCATCATCACCGTTGCGGCGAAGATGACCGCGCCGAAGCCGAGCATCACGAACATGGCGGGCAGCGTCGCAAGCCCGACGGCGTTGCCCGCCTCCGCGTAGAACGCGCCGCGCAACGCCTCGACGCCGTACGTCAGCGGGTTGAGCCGCATCACGACGTTCAACCAAACCGCCGACCCGCCCACCGGGAAGAACGCCCCCGACAACAACCACATCGGCATCAAAATAAAGTTCATGATCGCGTGGAAGCCGGAGACGGAGTCGGTGCGCCACGCCATCATGATGCCGAACGCCGTCAACCCGAACGACAACGTGAGGATGATCGCCAAGATCAGCGCGACGCTCGCCAACGTGAACTCTATCCCGATAAACGGCGCGAGGATCAGCAGCAGCACGCCCTGCACGAACCCCTGACTCGTCCCGCCGAGCACCTTCCCGAAAATGATCGCCGAGCGCGGCATCGGGCTGACGAGCACGCCTTGCAGATACCCGTCCCGGCGGTCTTCGATCAACGACATCGCCGAGTAGATCGACGTGAACAACACGACAAGCGCGATCACGCCGGGATAGAAGAACTCCAAATAGCCCGCGCCCTCCATGCCCGGCGCGCTGAACGACTTCCCGAAGCCCGACCCCAAGAAAAACCAGATGAACAGCGGCGGCATCAACGCGCCGATGACGCGGTTCCGTTGGCGATAGAACCGCACGACTTCCCGTTTCCAAAGGCTGATTGAACCTAACAGAAATCGACTCATGCGCCGTCCCCCGATTCATCGCTCTTGACGCCCGTGCGGAGGAAAAACACGTCCTCGATGGACGGC
This sequence comes from Candidatus Poribacteria bacterium, assembly GCA_027625215.1. Classification (GTDB taxonomy): domain Bacteria; phylum Poribacteria; class WGA-4E; genus JAQBWJ01. The sequence continues at coordinate 3,779 of JAQBWJ010000088.1, read as the reverse complement.
TTGCTCAGGGTGATCGACTCGAACCGCCCCTCAAACCGCTCGATCAACCCGCCGATCTGCGCGTGCCCCGCCTCAACCTCGATCCGAACGCCGTGGTCGTCCGTTCGCGCGTTCCAACCGTAGGCGGCTTTCACCTCGTTGACAAGCGCGTCCGGCTGCGTCGTACGGATCGTGATGACATCGAAGCCCATGTCCGCCTTCAACTCGTCCGGCGACGCGAGCGCGACCACTTCGCCCTGATGCAGCAGCGCGAGTCGGTCGCACCGCTCGGCTTCGTCCATCAGGTGCGTCGTGACGAGGATCGTCATCGAGCGTTCCGCGCGGATGCGGGTGATCGTGTCCCAGAAATCGCGCCGCGCGACAGGATCGAGCCCGACGGTCGGTTCATCCAGCAACAGCACGGGCGGCTCGTGGAGCAAGCACCCCGCGAGTTCGCCGCGACGCCTCATCCCGCCGGAGAGCGTTTCCACCTTGTCTTTCGCGCGGTCGGCGAGGCGCAGTTGCCCCAACGCCGCATCGACCCGTTCTCGGAGCCGCCGCCCGCCCAACCCGTAGTACTGCCCGTGATGAAGCAGGTTTTCGCGGAGGGTCAATTTGCCGTCGAGGATCGAGTTCTGGAAGACGACGCCTAATTTTTGGCGAACGAGCGACGAGGCGGCGAGCGTGTCGCTGCCTAACACCGTCGCGGAGCCGTCCGTCGGTTTCTGGAGCGTCGAGAGGATGCGAAACAGGGTCGATTTGCCGCTGCCGTTGGGACCGACAATTCCGAACAGCGATCCCTGCGACACGACCATCGACACCTTGCGGAGCGCGGTGCGGTCGCCGTACTTATGGGTGAGGTTTCGCGCCTCGACGGCGGGTTCGGTCGGCAAAGAACTCACGGCGTTTGCGGTCCCATCGGTTGAGGGAAGATCACATACAACATCAGATAAACGATCACGCCCGTGACGGACACATACAACCAGACGGGCAGCGCGATCCGCGCGAAACGGCGGTGCGTCTTGAAGTTCCCGCGCCACGCCAGCGACAGCGTGATCAACGCCAGCGGCACGACCGTCACCGCCAGCAGCACATGGGGGATCAACACGACCAGATAAATCGGTCGCGCCCACGACGGCTCGACAAACCGTACCGACCCGACGCCCGGATAGAAGTGGTACGTCAGGTAGGTCGCCAAAAACAACGACGACGCGACAAACGCCCCGATCATCGCCGCGCGGTGCTGCGGAATTTTGCGCCGTCGAATCAACAGATAACCCGTGATGAGCAACGCCGCGCTGATCGCGTTCAGCGTCGCGTTCACGTTGGGGAGAAACAGTACCCACTGCGGGATCGTCTCAGCGGTTGGCATTACTCCACCCTTGTCTGAGGCGCGTTTGCCAGTGTTCGAGCGTCCTCGAACGGCGCGCCTAGCGCAATCCAGTTCGCACCGCCGTCTTCTTCCTCCGACGGATTTGTCCACATGATCGAAGCGATGTCGGATATGACGCCGGAGACTCGTGCGTACCTCCGCCGCGCTGTATTGTCACACGAAGAAACGATCCTATCCGCATGAATCGCTGCCTCAATCAAATGAACATCCCCGATACTTTCGTGCATGTTCTGAACCTGCGCGCGCAAGTCGTCGTCTTTTACATTTTCTAGACGCGCAATCCGACTCCGCGTCGTCATCAACCTCAACCACCGAGAGGAGAATCGTGTCCGATGCCGATTCCACTCGGCTTCGATCTCCTTTGTCAGTGCCGCGCGGTGATCGTGGTTCGCCACCGCGTCGAGATAGATGCTGCATCGCTTCGAGCCTTCGTCCGGTCGATCCATACCACCCGCAGACTGCAATACGGATGCGTCGATGACTAGAGAACGGGAGCTTACCATTGCGCTTCCATGTATTTGCGCTCGGCTTCAAGCGCAACATCGCCGAAATCAAGCGGAAAATCGCCGTACGTGCCTTTGTCGCTGAGCTCCGCCAACGTCACTTTGGAAGAACCGTCTTCCTGTCGCTCGAACCAATGGAGCGCAACGATGCTTGGGTCGAGTTCGCCTTCCGCAATCAGCGTCTGAATGCCAAGCAGCAGCAAATCACTGTGCGTCTCGATGATGACCTGAACTCCGCGTATGGCAGCGTCCGCGATGATGGACGAGAGTTTCCATTGAGCGCGCGGATGCAAGTGGAGTTCGGGTTGTTCGATGTAGACAGGCTGATTCGGTTCCGCGACAAGCAACGCTGTCAGCACGGGCAGCACTTGGGAGACACCGAACCCCACATCGGCAATGCTCACGAAGTCGGAATCGGCGTTGAGCGTGCGACCAACGCGCAGTTCGATCTGCGCCTCGTTCAGCCGTTCCGACTGAATTGCCGAGGTCAGATCGAGGTGGTTGAGGTTGGCACTGAGTTGTTCGAGGTGTTTATCATCTTCGCGTTGCCAGCGGTCGATAACGCTTGTCGTATATTCGAAGAACAAGCCCGGATACCGTCTGCTTGTCGTTGTCGCTGCGTAAACACGTTGAGGGTTGCCGCGAAAACCTGGAATGTGCAGTAGCTCTGTCATCCACACGCGAGCCATCAGCCAGGGCACGTTTACTTCTCGTACCTCCTTGGTTTTACTTGGGTGCGCAAGAAAATTCCTAGAGCGAAGCAAACTTACGTCCGAACCGAGTTTCGCTTCACCTATGATCTCTTCTTTTTTCCCTCTGATCGCGACCACCTTGGTACCTACGATGCCGTTATCATCGGAGAATTCAAAGATGAGCCGCACTCGCTTGCGATCTTCATTCGCGATTGCGGTCTCAAACATTATCTCTAGGTGATCCGTTCTCAAATCCGCAAGCGCAGTCCGAAACTGCTGCGATGAGGTAAATGAGACGTTGGGACCATCCAGCCTGAAAACCTCTGGTTCATATGTCGCCTCCAACGTCTGTTTCATCAACAGAAATGGCTGCATCGCGCTCGACTTGCCGGAACTGTTCGCCCCCGCGAGAATCGTCAGCGGGCGCAATTCGAGGCGCGTTTCTTCGGCGAGCGACTTGAAACCCTTGACCGAAAAAGCAGTGACTCGAGACTCGTCCATCTAAAACCCTCCCGCCACGCGATCCGCCACCAATAGCCCCAACAGCAGCGGCAGATACAACACGCTCGCCAGCAGCAACCGCCGCGCGTCCTGCATCGACCGCGCCAACGCCATCCTCACCCCGACATACAAGAACGCCCCGCCCAACAAAAACGCCCCGATAAAATAGACTACGCCCGTCATCCCAAGCAAACTCGGCGTCAAACTGATCGGCACGAGGAAGATCGTGTAGATGACGATCTGCCGCGCCGTCATCCCTCCGCTCGGATCGACAACGGGCAGCATCGGGAACCCGGCGGCGGCGTAGTCTTCGCGGAACATCCACGCAATCGCCAGAAAGTGCGGCAACTGCCACAGGAACAGGATCGCAAACAGGATCGCCGCCTCGATGTGCAGTTCACCCCGCGCCGCCGCCCATCCGCCGACGGGCGGGATCGCGCCGGGGATCGCCCCGACGATGGTCGAGAGCGACGTGACCCGCTTCAACGGCGTATACAGCGCGATGTACGACAAAATCGTCAGCGCCGCGAGCCCGCTCGTCAACGGGTTGATCATCACCCACAAATACGCGCAGCCCACAACGGACAACGCCACCCCGAACGCCCACGCCTCCGCAACGGGAATGCGCCCCGCCGGGACAGGTCGGTTGCGCGTGCGACGCATCAAGGCGTCCGTGTTGCGCTCGATCACCTGATTCAACGCGCCCGCCCC
>JAQBWJ010000087.1 GCA_027625215.1 Candidatus Poribacteria bacterium | reverse complement strand
ATGACGGTCGCCTCTTTGATATACGGAATGTCAAAGAGGTCGCGGCTCATGATGCCGAACGTTCGCGCGGAAATATAGGAGTTCAGCGGTGTATACAGGAACGCGAAGAAGAACAGGAACTTCACCGGGAACCCGGGAATCAGCCGCATCACGACGTAAACGTATCCCGCCATCCCGAACGCCCACATCAACAGTGACAGCCAGATCGGGAAGTCTCCGCGACCGGGAGGCGGCGCCCAGTTTCGGCTCGATTTGTCCGCGCCGCCGCTGGGTTTCCAGAACATCATGATGACGGTGCCGAGTCCAAGCGCGGCAAATGAGAAGTTCTTGCCCATCCCGAAACTCATCCAGAAGTCCAACCCGTTCCGCAACCCAGTGACGCGCACGTCCATGCCGGGTTCCCACGTATGCAGGATATCGTTGCGGAACAAGATCGGGTTCATGATGAACTGCGTGAAGCAGGCTGACACGAACTGCGCGACGACGACGGGGATCGGCATCACGAACCCGCGCAGGATCGCGCTCGCGTCCGTGTGGATCGCAAAGACGCCCGTCGGCGCGAAGCCTTCGATGCTCTGCGTGAAGTCGATAAACGGGATGGGGATGATGCGGATCGGCTCGGACATGCCCAATGCGCCGCTGATTTGCGGGATGCCGACGTATACCACGCCCCACGCCATCCCGATAATCGAGCCGATACTAAAGACCCTCCACCTCCAAGTCTCCGTCTTATGCGTGCTCTCGGCGAGCGCGGTCGCCCCCTGAGCGCTCACGGGAGCCATTGGAAACGGCAATTTCTCCCAGTCCGCCGTCAACCTGAAGAGGAAGTAACTCCCGCCGATGTGTCTCAACCGCCCCAACAGTTGGAGCAGCACCATCAGGGTGATAGGTCCGATGGGGAAGCCCAGCACTGTCTGCTTGTCGCGCGCGGCGATCCACCAGTCCTTGTGGAACAGCGAGCGGTCGGCGTGCGCTTTGGAGTCGGGAGGGGGAATTGACCAGTCGGGAATCTTGTCCGAAATCTCGTACGACTGCGCCTGCTGCGAGTTGATGAAGTAGGAGTCCATAATATAGCCGGAGTACTGACCTCCGGCGTTCACGGCGGCTCCCGTCAGCGCGAGGAGGATGTACAACTCCTGCCGTTTGACGGACTGGAACGAGCGTCGCGCGATCTCGGTAAAGAGGATGACCGCCACCCACGGCGCGGCGGCGCCTCCGGCGGCTTGACCCGTTTGCAGCGACAAGTAGATCGCGCCGGGCATCATCAGAAATCCGACGAAGAATGCCCCGATCAGGACTTTCAAGCTTAACCCGGACTCGAAGACCCGGATGCCTTCGTCCGTCTCGTACCGCTTCGCCCAAGAGACCATCTCTTCGGCGAGCGATTCCCCTTTACGTTGTCTTCGTGCCACGCCATCCCTCTCGATATCTGCGTCGAATTGTCAAACCGACCGTCGACGCATCCCCGCTCACCGCAAACAAAAGCCGTGTCGAATCGACAAGCCCTATTCGTATCACGTTCCGGCGTCGGTGGGAACCGTTTTTCGTCTCGATAGCGACACTAGGTCGGCAACGCGCGTGATCGCCTGCGCCAATCGTGTCACCGCATCCCCCAACTCCGATAGGTCGCCGATATGCACAGAAAATGCGCCGTCTTCGAACTTAACGCAGTGGCTCCTACAGACTGCGTCGAGCAGTCCGTACTCATATTCCGCAAGTTCAACCGGAATTCCTTGAAGATGCATCCACCCGAACAGTTCGCCCTCGTCAGACAGTTGACGTTGCTCCAAATCGAAGTACAATCCGACGTATGTTCCGTCCGGTAGACGGAAGGGCGTTTGGATGACGATGACATCGCCATCGAGTTTGGCGGTATAGAGCGATCCAACTCCGCTCTGCACGACCTTTTCTACATCAATCATCTATGCTCCGCTCTCTGCCGGAAACGTGATTCGCCCACGAAAGTCGATTCGAGCCTGTCCGCAAAATCGTTTCCATACCGTAAGCGGTGGAACATGGTCGTCCCATGTCGCGATTTCAACAGCAAACTTGCTGTTGTACCGTTCAGACCATCGGTGCTCGTGCGGCGAACCGATCCGATTGCACGTCGGATTATGATGCGGTTCACCGACATCGATTCCATAGATACGACCGACTTCAGCGTGGACTAACGAGAACCCGTACTGAATGCGTCGCCGTTGAAAACGACCATGAATCGACAGCGACCGGCTCGATTCAGATTGAATGTCAACCCGAAACGTGATGACCAAACCACGATAGGCAACCGGAGTCCAAACCGTATCGCCGTACACGACCTTCGACGGATCGCTCATAATGCGGTCGAACTGCTCGTTCGTCATCGTCCTCAGTCGTCGTCCGTCGCAAACTCCGGCGTCGCTCCGAGTTGCGACGTTTCCACACGACCGCGCGCGTGAAATTCGCCGCGCACTTCGACGTTGAATGTGCGCCAGATCAACAACTGCTTGCGAATCAGGTTGAGGAAGCGCCGATTGACGCGCTTCCACGACGCAATTTCGCCGCTCTCGCGGTAAACCGTCAGGTGGATGCGGTAGAGGTCTTCCTCCTCAGAACCGACCGGCGTCGTTTGCAGACTGATCCGCTGGCTGACGCCCAAGTCGTATGGCGCGAGCCAACACATCATCTCGGTGGCGAATTGCTCTTTTTCATCGGGTCTGTCTCGCCTGAACGTGACGTCGTCCACGTAGAAGTCGCTCGCCGACTCGTCCGCGTGGGCGTCGAAGTAGTCGCGCATGAAGATGTTCAACCCCAACGCCTCTTCGCCCAACACGGTGAACGGCAGGTCGAAGTTCCACTCGTCGCCGTCTGGTTCGGGCAGTTTCCACTTGCGTTCGATATCCGGCACCGCCATGCGCCCCGCCTTGATTGCGGGGTACATCGTGGACGCCAGCACGACGAACATGACGATCATCGTCGCGTACACGGTCGAGCGCGCCGAGTAGTTCAGTGTCAGTCCCGCAAGCCAGCCCGTTTGCACGAGAGTCCACGCCGTCACCTGACCCAGCAAGTACCCCAACACGGCGCCCAACACCGCGTACACGCACGCCTCCGCCATAAAAAGGAAGGCGATATGCACTGGAGCCAACCCGACCGCGCTGTAAATGCTGATCTCGCGGACGCGCTCGTACACCGCGCCGAGCATCGTGTTCAGCACGATCAACGCGGCGATCAGGATCGGGATGAACAGGTTGCCCATCTGCTCGGTGGAAGTGCCGCCGATGGAACTGTAAAGGTAGACGCTGCGCCCCTTGCCGACGAAGAAGTCGAGCGCGGAACGCTTCATAACGGGAGCCATGATCGCGTCGATCTTCTGGTCAACCGTGACGCCTGACGGCAGTTGGGATAGCGAGTCTTCCATGTTGACGGCGATGGACTTCAAGTTGCCGCCCTGATCGACGACGAGCGTGTACGGCAGAATCGCAATCACGTCCGGCGGCAGGTGCTGGTATTTCTGTAGTTCGCCTTCGAGCGTCGAGTCCTGCGCCCCACGCTGCTGCTGTTGTTGGAGTAGAGTGTAGTCAACGGGCGTTAGTTCTTCGCCATCGAGGTCGGTCAACTCCTTGAAGTCGATGCCCAACACGCCGACGACTTGGAACTGCGCGCCGAGAATCCGCACGGCGGCGTCGCCGTTCTGAACGTCCATCTCCGTCACGCCGAGCGAGTCCGCCAGACCCTTCGGCAACACGCAGACGTAGGCGTCGTCTTCGTCTTGGTTGAACCAGCGACCGTAGATCAACTTCGAGTCGATCCGCGTGACATTCTTCTCCGCCGGAGACATGCCGACAAGCATCTGCGCGTTGAACGTCGTTCCCGGATCGGACACGCTTTCGATCAAGATGGACGACTGGTTCCCGATGCCCGCCGCTTCGTACCACGCGCGCGGCGCGATGTAGTTCGTGATCGGCACGTCTGTTAGACCGTCGTCCGTCCGAACGGTCGCCACCGCTTTTTGGAAGTCGTTACGAAGCCCATCCAACACGGGCGATTCCAGCGGACGCCAATACTGATCGCGCACCAACACGCCCTGATAGGTGGGCGTGACGCCCGGTATCCGCGTCGAGTGCGCGCGAATCTCCGTTCTCACCGACGTAAACGAGATGACGGTAAACGTCAACACGATCAACGTCGCGCAGGTCAACGCGGTGCGACCCTTGCGCTTCCGCATGTTGGAGATGCCAAGCGAGAACGCCGCCGCGCTCGCCGACAATCGTCCCACGTCCGCCTTGTATATCTTCGATTTCTCTCGCCGCATCTTCTCAAGTTGTTCGTTGAACTTCCTGATGATGATCGCAATGACCACAATCGTCAGCGCGAGCACCACGAACGCAATCAGGATGATGAACGGCGTCTCCGCGATCTCAAAAGCGGGGTGAACGCGGCTCAGGAAGAAGAAGATCAACAGGAAGATGCCGAACGTCCACCCGATCTGCTTGTTGATGTTCGTCGAGCCGAACAGCAGTCGTTCCGCGAAGAACGCGAACGGCAGCAGCAGGAACAGGTAGAACATGACGCCTCGCACGACATCGTTCCCCGTCGCCTTCACGTCCGGGTAGGCGATGGACTCGTTGCCCCAAGCGGCGCGCGCCTGTTTGAGCGCGTCGCTGTACTCGTTCGCCGACAAGTTGCGCTCGGCGATCTTCAACAGCCGGTCCGCTTCCGAGTGCAACTCTTCCAGCCGATTGTTGCTGATCCCGTAACGGCGATAGAGCGCGATCCGCGACTCGTTCAGGTTCCACATATCTTGAACGACGACGTACGGCGTCACGCGGATCGACCCGTTTTCGCGGACGATATAGCCTTCGCCCGTATAGAGCGTCGGGTTATCGACATTCGTGCTCGTCGCCTTGATGAGCAGCAGCAACTTGCCCAACAGCCCAGACGACATGCTGATCTTGATGCGCGACTCGGGCTCCGAATAGACCAACGCAATCGGCTCCGACGCGGACACCATCGGCTGCACCCAAGGACGCGAGATGCCGTACCGCTCCGGCGGCGCGTCTCGGTTCGCGTCGAACACTTCCAGAGACGTGAGCGTTCGCAGATACCGCTGATCGACCAAGTCGTAGATTGTTGTGCTGACGCACGGGAAGACGACGATATTCGCCCCCAAACGTCGAAGGTTGATCGCCACCTCGTTCGGGTAGATTTTCGCCCCGAACTCGCCCAAGTCCGGCGCGTACACGATGTCGCCGGAGTCTGGGTCGAGCACGAACGCCTCGACCGTCTGCTTACCCTTCGGACGCCGCGTCGCCCGTCCTTCCAACGCCAGACCGGAAACTTCGTACTTCCCTTTCTGGTCGCCGAGAACGAACAGGTCGCCGCGCACGCCCATCATCGTCTTGTTCTGGTTGCGAATGGCGATCATCGCGTTCTGCACGGGCGTCTGCGGCACGGCGCTCTCGCGGGCGTCGTATTCGACAATGCGCCCCGTCAGCGTCACATAAAAGTTCCCGACGCGCGCGGAGGTCGGCATCTTCGGGTCGCGCAACACCTGAATCATGATCGACGCGAGCGTTTGCACTTGCTCGCCCAAGTTCACGAAGTTCATGCGATCGTACGTGTCGAGCGGCGTGTCTGTGTAGACCCGCCCGTCGTCAATCGTCGCAAAGGCGATCCCCGTCTTGCCGGAGAGCGTCGCCACCTCGCTGTCGAGCGCGATCTTGCCGGGAATATAGGTCTGCCACGTCTTCCCGCCGCTCGCGCTGATCGCGTTCACGAAATTGGAGTCCGACCCGATCCCCGCGATGCCCATCAACGAACGCAGGTCGGTCACTTCGTCGTCCGTCAGCCGTTCAATCGGGACGTTCTTGAGGGCAAGCATCCGTTCCACCCGCGCAAACAGACGCTTCGTGGACTTCCGACGCCTTCGCGTCTCTCGGATGTCGTTCCGAACGAACCGCTCAACTTCTTTGCGAATGTAGTCGATGTCTTTCAACATCGTCTGAGACGGCTCGCCCTTCGTCCGCATGTCTTCAAACTGCAACTTCATCAGGCGACTGACGCCGCCAAGCGTCACGAGTTTGTCGTAATAGTCGAAGACGAGCGTCTCGAGCGTCTTCCCTTCGAGCTCCTCAATCGAGTTGACGCGATCCGCAACGCCCCACTGACTCGACAGAATCGCCTGCCGAATGTGGTCGTCCGGGAACCGCCGCAACGCTTCAAGATTCTTCTTCAGGTTCGCGTTCGTCGCATACTCGACCAGTTTGTTGCCGATAGGGGCGAGTTCGCGCCGCAGTTCGAATTCGCGCGCGTCGTCGTAATACCACCCTTTGTAGAAGACCCCGAACTGCCCGCCCTGCGTCGTCATGTCGAGCGACACGACAAGCGATTGATAGTACTTGCCGAGTTCTTCTTGCAGTTGGATCGACTGAATGACCCGTCCGATGGCGGTGCGGTACTCGTTCGCGTCGATGCGCGACAACCGCTCGATGCGCTTGTGGATGTTGCGGACGCGCGAGTTCCGCATCGTCAGCATGTTCGTGCGGAGCAGCCGCTTTTCGTCTTCGGTGAGCGCCCGTTCCAACTGCCCGATCTGTCCCGACAGTTGTTCCAGTTCCAACACGTCGTTCCGCGAACGGCGCACGGCTCGGCCAAGCAGGGACACTTCTTCGTACTCGGCGAACAGTTGGGAGCGCGACTTCGTCACCGACGCGAAATCGTCTTTCGACAGATGATTCTTCAGCGCGAGGAGTTCTTCGGCTCGGAACTCGCGGTTGAGAACGCTATTCTGAGCCGCCTGAACCAGCGATTCCAGTCGTGGCGTTTCCAGTTCCGAACGACGTTGCGCGATGAAGTAGTACCGCGCCAGTTCCCGCGACGCCAGTTCCCGCGCCTGATTGTCGCCCAAATCGACGTACAACGTCGCAACCGCCCGCATCTCCTCGTCGCTGAGGTATTGCGAGAGCGTCGGCTCGATCTGCTTGAACTTGACGTTCAACGCGCCTTGAATCGCTCGCATGTCGCTGTCTCGGTTGTGCGAGCCGGAGGTCTGCGCGGCGCGTTGCAGCAGTTGGAGTTCCGTTTGGCGGTACTGCTCCGCCGACTGGTTGCGCTCATGCAGCGTGAATCGCGCCCGACGAATGCGTCCCAACTCAAAGGCGTCCAGATGACGCGATAGAAGTCTGTCCGGCACATACAGTTTGGCGACGCGCCCGTCGGTAACTTCCCAGTCTTCCAAAATGCCGGGCTTCGTCAGATACTGCAGCGCGCTTTTCGGGTCGATCTCGCCGTAACCCGGAATTGCGAAGGGCGTCATCGACGCCATCGCGTCGGTCGGAAGGTTCGTCGTGCTGTAAAACGGCAACAGGGTGTCTTCGGGGAGACGCGAGTACTCGCGCCCGAACTCGCCGCGTTCCAGCCGCAGGGCGAGTTCCTGCATCGCCCACACGTCCAGTTTCGAGATCGGCATCGCAATCGTCTCGATCAGTTCCGCTTCCGTTTTGCGCGCTTCGGTCAGGGCGATGTCGCGCACCACGTCGATCCGCGTCACGATGTCCTTGAGGAACTGCGCCGACTGCAACCCGACGGTTGTCGCCTGCGCGATGTTCACTTCGAGCAACGCGCGTTCTTCATCGGTGAAGTTCTGTCCGTCGCGGTTTTTGGAGAGGTCGGCGGTCGGACGTTTGCGTTCGTCCTCTTTCGCCGCTCGCCGCAACTCGCTCAGGCGTTCCACCTGATTTTGCACG
>JAQBWJ010000086.1 GCA_027625215.1 Candidatus Poribacteria bacterium | reverse complement strand
GACCTCTCCGCCATTCAGCCGTTGGATGCGCCCATCAAACCGTTGGACGACGTGTGGATGGAGCGACTCGACGCGGTTGCCCAACGGATCGTCGCCGCCCGACAGAGAGATGCCGCCGTCATTCTGATGATGGGGGCGCACGTCCTTCGCGCCGGGACCCAGCGTTTCTTGATCGACCTGATGCAACGCGGGTTCATCACCCACCTTGCGATGAACGGCGCGGGACCGATCCACGACTACGAATTCGCCCTCATTGGCGAGACGACCGAGAGCGTCGCGCGGTACATCCGCACGGGCGAGTTCGGGCTGTGGGAAGAAACGGGTCGGCTGAACGAGATCGCCAAACAAGCGGCGAACGAGGGCATCGGCTTCGGCGAGGCGATTGGGCGAACGATTGCGCGTGGCGATTTCCCGCACAACGAGGTGAGCGTCTTCGCGCAGGCGTATGAGTCGGGCGTCCCGGCGACGGTGCATCTCGGACTTGGGTACGACATCATCCACGAACACCCGAACGCCGACGGCGCGGCGCTCGGCGCGGCATCGTACGCCGATTTTCTCGTGATGGCGAAATCGGTGGAGAATCTCGAGGGCGGCGTCCTTTTGAACTTCGGGACGGCGGTGATGGGGCCCGAAGTCTATCTGAAGGCGTTGTCGATGGCGCGGAACGTCGCGCGGCAGGAGGGTCGGCAGATCGCCAACCTGACGACGCTCGTCTGCGATCTTGTGCCGTTGGATGAAGACACCTCCGACGAAGCGCCCAAGACCGACCCACGCTACTATTTCCGCCCTTGGAAGACGATCCTCGTACGCACCGTCGCGGACGGCGGAGAGGGTTACTACGTCCACGGCGACCACAAACGCACGTTGCCGAACCTATATCATCGCATCCTCGCTCGCCGTTAATGATGCTATGGAACGGAGTTATTGGGAGAAACGCGATGAAACGATCCCTATTTTGGTCGATGATTGCCGCCGTATTGCTGATGTGCGCGGCGCGCGCCGACGTAGCCCAAGACCTCGCCCTAACGCGCCAGAACGCGATCATCCGCGCGATTGAACGGGCGAGTCCCGCCGTCGTCAACATCAGTTCGACGCAGATCAAACAGGTGCGCGTCATCAACAACTTCTTCGATATTTGGGGCGGGGCGGACCCGTTCGGCGTGCAGGAACGGCGCTCGACCAGTCTCGGCTCCGGCGTCATTTTCGATGCCAAACGCGGCTATATCCTGACGAACCAGCACGTCATCAACGACGCGAGCGAAATCCTTGTGCGCGCCCATGACGGACGCGAGTTCACCGCAACGGTCGTCGGGCAGGACTCGTTCTACGACCTCGCCGTGTTGAAGATCGACGGGAAGAATCTCCCCTCGGCGCCCTTCGGCAACTCGGACGATCTCAAAATCGGCGAATGGGCGATTGCCATCGGCAACCCGTTCGGGCAGTTGGTGCGCGATTTGGAACCGAGCGTCACCGTCGGCGTCATCAGCGCGACGAATCGCGTCGTCCGCGTCGGCGGGCGCACCTATGCGAACCTGATTCAGACGGACGCCTCCGTCAATCCCGGCAACAGCTGCGGGCCGCTTGTGAACGCGGCGGGCGAGGTGATCGGCGTCAACACGTTCATTTTGACCGAAAGCGGCGGCTCGCACGGCGTCAACTTTGCGACGAGCATCAACATCGCCAAACAGGTGGTTGATCTGCTCATCAAGGACGGCGCGGTAATCGAGCCTTGGACGGGGCTCAACTACGCCGACCTCACGCCGCAACTGGCGCAGGAGTTGAAAACGTCCGCCCGTGAGGGGATCGTCGTCACCTACGTTCAGCCGGACAGCCCCGCCTCGCGCGCCGGACTCCAGAAAAACGACGTGATCGTGGAGATGAACGGGCGAAAGGTGTACAGTCAGCAGGACGCGCTCGGCATCATACGGCTCATCCCGCTGAGGGCGATCCTGTCGGCGCGTTACGAGCGCGGCGGGAAGTTGCGGCAGGCGACGCTCACCCTCGCGGAACATCCGCGCGACCTCTCATTCTACGGCGCGGTGGTGCGCGACCGTCGGTTGGGCGATGGGGTCGTCGTGCAGCGGGTCGAAAAGGGAAGCGTGTTCGACCGAATCCTGAACGACGGCGATACGCTCGTCCGCATCGGGCGCGTGGACATTATTTCGGTGGCGCAACTGCGCGATATCGCCCAAATGATGGAACCGGGTCAAAAGTTGCGGCTGATCTTTCGGCGCGGGGGCGAACTGTTGCAGTACGTTTTTGCTATCTAGCGCGATCTCCGCGATAATGTACGCCAATCGGCTCGGAACCGGTTCGCCATTTCGAGGGAGGTGTTGAGAGGGCTATGAAGATCATCTACGGAGCCATCGGGGTCGTCGCCATTGTGCTGGGTTTCTTGTGGGTGCGGCTCGTCGCGCCGAACCAAGACCCGATCACGCCGGGTTACGACAGCCAGACGATGCAGTTTTACGAGAAGAAAGCGGTCGCCGATCTGCTGAAACGGCGCGCTGAACAGGACGGCGATTGGGAGTCCGCGATCACCGCCTACAAGGACGCCATCGCCGTTCGCCCTGAAAACGCGGAGGCGCTGAACAATCTCGGCGCGGTGTACTACGAGAAGGGGAAGTCGCTCATGTCGCTGCCGGTCGAGGAAGACCTGCGCGAGTACAGCCCGAACCCGAACGAGACGCTCCAATATATCAAAACGAAGTTGGCGTCGGTTCCGTCCACGAAATTCGTGTGGGAGATTCCCGCCAACGTGCTCGAGCCGCTCGAGACGTACGCCAACGGACGGGGAGACATCCTGTTCCACCTGACGCGCATCTACAACGGCTACGAGGTCGTCCTTTACAATGGCGAGACGGCGGAGATGTTTCGCCTCGCCGAGATGAACTACCTGAGAGCGATCAACGCGAAATCGGATTATGGTCCCGCGTTTCGCAACCTCGGCGCGTTGTACGTGGAGCGCGGTCGCAACGAGGACGCCGCCGAAATCTTCGAGGAGGCGTTGAGACTGGAGCCGCAAGACCAGGAGCTCCGGCGTTATCTTGAACAACTCAAAGGCTACTGATTCGGACGCCATCGTCCGCGAGTTCTTCGCCGACCCCTGGCGACGCTACCGACCGCACACGCTGTTGTACGGCGCGGCGAGGCTCTATCTGAAGACGGTCCGGCGGTTGCTGCCCGTCGCGGCGTTGTTGATGGGGGTTGGGGTCGCAGTCGGCGTGGTCGGCGCGGTTTTCGTGCGCCGTCAGGTGGCGGGGGCGTCGGACGCTTCCGCCGTCGCATTGGGCGCGTCATGGGCGACGCTCGTTTATCTGAGTCTCTCCACCTTCGCCATCGCGCCGACGATCAACGCGCTGCTCCGCGTCTGGACGGGCGAACGGTTCACCATCCCTCGCATCCGGTACTATCGGCTTGTCGGCGCGGCGATCTATCTGACGGTCCCGGCGGCGGTGATGTCGCTGACGTTCCCGCTTGGCATCCTCATCCTCGCGCTGTACGTATGGTGGATGTTCGTTCCCCACATCGTCCTGCTCGAAGGCGACGGAGGGCGGACGGCGATGCGTCGCAGTCGCACGCTGTCGATGGGCGAGTTCAGCGGGGTCGCGCTACCAACGGTGATCGTTTTTACGCTATTCTTTCTTGCGTTGGCGATGACGCAACGGCTGACTCCCTCGCCGCCGTCCGGCTTCAACGTGAATGACGACGGCGACTACGTTCGCGCGCTGCAAGAGGGCGAATCGTACGCGGCGGACACGCTCATCATCACCGGCGGCGATGGCAAACTGACGCCGATGCCTCCCGAAGCGGCGTACGATGAAGCCGCGAGAACGCTCACATTGCCCGCGCCGGAGCCGCCTTCGCTGACGGTCGCGTTGCTGTGGGGGGCGCTGCCGTTTTTCGTCGCCGCGCTGTTCGACCCGATCCGGTGGGTGTTGATCGCGCTGTTGTACTGGAATCTGCGGATGCGGCGGGAAGGGCTGACGCTCGAAACGCTTCGCCAAGAACTGACCGAATAGCGATTTCAACAAGGGAGGAGACTGCCGCCGATGCGACGCAAGACCGCGTTCATCTCGCATCCCGACTATCTGGATCACGACACGGGTTTCGGTCATCCCGAACGTCCCGCGCGGCTGGAGGCGATCCACGCGCGGCTTGACCAAAGCGAGATCAACAGATCGCTGGTCCGGTTGGAACCGCGGAGCGCGACGACGGATGAAATCGGTTTCGCCCACACGGACGAACACATCGACAGCATCCGGCGAATCGCCGAAAGTGGCGGCGGGCGAGTCGATTACGACACGGCGGTATCGGCGAAGTCGTACGACATCGCGTTGCTCTCGGCGGGGGCGGTGTTGCGCGCCGTCGATGCGGTTGCGGACGGGGAGACGGACAACGCCTTCGCGTGCGTCCGCCCGCCCGGTCACCATGCGACGCCGAATCGGGCGATGGGGTTCTGCCTGTTCAACAACGTCGCCGTCGCCGCGCGGTACGCGCAGCGGGTCAAGGGGCTTGAGCGCGTCCTCATCATCGACTGGGACGTGCATCACGGCAACGGCACGCAGGATGTGTTTTACGGCGACGGCAGCGTCTTCTATTTTTCGATCCACCAGCACCCTCTCTATCCCGGCACGGGGATGGCGCATGAGGTCGGCGAGGGCGGGGGCAACGGGGCGACGCTGAACATCCCTGTCCCCGCCGGAAGCAACGACGACGACTACGTCGAGGCGTTCGAGCAGCGATTGATTCCGGCGGCGACGGCGTTCAACCCCGACCTCGTGATCGTTTCCGCCGGGTTCGACGCGCACGAGAAAGACCCGCTCGCCAGTGTCTACGTGACGACGGAGGGGTTCGGCAGGTTGACCGATCTCGTAATGCGCCTCGCGGACGACTGCTGCGGAGGGAGACTCGTCTCGGCGTTGGAGGGTGGGTACAGTCTGGAGGGCGTGTCGGAGTCGGTCGTGAAGCACTTGGAACATCTCGGCGCGTGAGGGGAGGCGAAACGATGACGAACGCGGTCCAAGAACGCGCCATCGACGGCATCTTGCGAACATTGCGCGCGCATCTGCCGGAGTTGCGCGAGAAGTATCATGTTCGGGAGTTGGGTGTGTTCGGCTCCTATACGCGCGACGAACAAACCGACCGGAGCGATCTGGACGTGCTGGTTCTGTTCGATCAATCTCCAAGCCTATTTCGTCTGATGGACTTGGAAGACGAACTTCAAGAACTGTTGGGCGTGTCCGTCGATATTGCGATCAAGAGTGCGTTGAAACCGTACATCGGACTGAACATCCTGCGTGAAGTCATTTATTTATGAGGCGTGACGTACGCGACCATCTGATTGAGATTCTCGATGCCAGCCCGTCAAAGGTCGATTTGTTCACGACTACATCGGCGCGGATTTGGGGATCGTCTGGGAAACGTGCCGAGCGAACGTCCCAATGCTGCGAACTGAAATTGCAGTCATCCTCGACGGTTTGATCGGCTCGCAAGCAGACAAAAGGACGCGATAGCAATTGAAGCACACAGACATCACCGCGACCATCTTGGAGAAAGCGGAAGTTGCTCCGCGACACGTCTGGATGCGCCTGTCCTGTTCGTGGGGCTCGGCGGAACCGGGACAGTTCCTGCACCTGTGGCTTCCCTCGACGGACGACCCGCTCCTGCGACGACCCTACACGATCTATCGACTCCGCGAGGGGGAGATGGAGATTCTGTTTCAAGTTGTCGGGCAGGGGAGCGCGCTGTTGGCGGAACGGAACGTCGGCGACACGGTCACGATGTTGGGACCGCTCGGCGAGGGGTTCCACCTGCCGCCGAAGGACGCAACGGCGTTGGTGGTCGGCGGCGGGGTTGGGATGGCGTCGCTCTACCTGCTGGTGGAGCGGTTGGTTGCCGAGGGGATCGAGACGCGCGTGCTGCTCGGTTCGCGCCGAGCCGACTATGTGTTGTGCCGCGACGACCTCGCCGAACTGGGTGTGGCGTTGGAAGTGGCGACGGACGACGGCTCCGAAGGCTATCACGGCTTTGTGACCGACTTGACGGCGCGCGTTCTGGACGACGACCGCCCGACGAACCCGCGCATCTACGCCTGCGGACCGACGCCGATGATGCGCGCCCTCACCAAGATCGCGCTCGACCGCGACGTGCAGACCGAAGTCGCGTTGGAAAACCGGATGGGGTGCGCGATGGGCGTCTGTCTCGGTTGCGTCGTCCCGATACGACACGGAGAGGGGCGCGAGTACCAGCGCGTCTGCAAAGAAGGACCCGTCTTCAACGCCCGCGATGTCATCTGGGAATACCGTATCTGACGAGGTTCCGGCGCCGCAACGGGAGCGCGAGTTCGACATGAGAGGAGCGCACGATGGCTGGGAAAACGGTACGCACGACGATCACGCTTCCGGTCGAAACGGTGAACGCGCTGAATAAACACGTTTCGGCGCGCAAACGGAGCGAGTTCATCGCCGAAGCGGTGGAAGCCCGATTAGCCGCGCTCGACTTTCATCAGGCTCTGGACGAGTGCGCCGGAGCGTGGACGGACGAAAACCACCCCGATCTCAACGCGGCGGAGGATGTGCGCCGGTACGTCCGTGAGATGCGAGCCGAGAAGGGGTTGCGAGGGTCCTCCGCAAGGAAGGTCGCCGAGTGAGTCGAAGGTTTTATTTGATACCGACGTGCTGATTTGGGTACTTCGCAACCATCGTCCGACCATCGAGTTCCTTCATTCGCTCGTCTCCGACACGAAGCCCGTTTGTTCCGTCATCACGGAGTTTGAGGTATGGGCAGGCGTCCGTCGGGGGGAGGAAGCCAAGACCCGACGGTTGTTCGAGCCGTTCGAGGTGGTTACGGTCAGCCGAGAGATCGCCGACTTGGGCGCGGAGTATTGGCGGAACTTCCAACGGAGCGGCGCGACGCTTGGGAAGATGGACGTGTTGATCGCTGCAACGGCGCGGGTCGAAGACCTGACGTTGGTCACATACAACCGGGTCGATTTCCCGATGGACGACATCACACTCTACGACCCGATGCCGTCGTTGCCCTGACCATCTACCCACCACCGAACGGTGAGTCCGATCGGTGGTGCAACTCGTGGGGAGACTCTTCACCACACTCAGTACATCGCACGCACGTATTCGTGCGGTGATATACTGAGTCGTTACATGAGGTTGCGCCGCCGCACCGTCAAGGCGTGAGCGACGACCACGATTCGACTAACGCCGCTTCAACCACACCCCAACGCCGATCCCTGTAAACACCAACGGCATCAGCAACATCGTCACGAAGACGAGCGCGACCGCTTCGCCGGGTGTTGAGGTGGGGCGCAGCCGTCGGTCGGCGGCGTCTTTCGGGGGGATCGAGATGAGGTCTTCCTGAATCGTCAGCCAGTTGACGCAGTTCAGGAACAGGTCGTACCCGTACGACGCGAAGAAGTTCGACGCGAAGTCCGAATCGCCGATGACGACGAACCGCGCCCCTTCCCCCGACCCGTCCACCTTCTGCGACGCCGCGACCCCGAACGAGACGGGTCCCGGCGAGTCGTTGCCGTCCAGTTTGGGAGGCATCGTCGCCATGTCGGTTTCCGCCCACGCCGCCGTTTGCGAGTCCGTCGTCTGGACGATCACGTTGTATTGGAAATCGGGGAGCGCGTTCGCCACCCGAACGGAACGCGCGTGACGAAACGGCACGGGCGCGGTCGTGCGGCGACGCAACGACTCGGTGATCTGGTGCGGCTCGAACTGCCCGGCGGGGATCGTCCCGTCCTGCACGAAGGACAACAAATCGACGACGAAA
>JAQBWJ010000085.1 GCA_027625215.1 Candidatus Poribacteria bacterium | reverse complement strand
AATCATCCAATGTGGTGTCGCCTATCATCACGCCGGGATGCTCCCGACGCTGAAAGAGGTCGTCGAACGGCTGTTCACGCTTGGCAAAATCCAATTGTTGTTTACGACGGAGACGTTCGCCGTTGGGATCAACATGCCTGCCCGGTCGGTCATCTTCGAGAGCCTTGAGAAGTACGACGGCATCTCGTTCCGCTATTTGAAAGCGCGCGAATACCAGCAAATGGCGGGACGCGCCGGACGACGCGGCATCGACGAGTGCGGATATGTCTACGCGATTGTTCATCCCGACCGAGTCCAGATTCCGCAGGTGGAACACGTCCTGCTAGGTGAACCCGAGCCGATTGAGAGCCAGTTCAACCTGTCGTACTCGTCTATCTTAAACTTGCTGCAAGAGCACGGCGACCGAATGTTTGAGGTTTGTCGTAAGAGTTTTGGGAACTATCAGAGTTCCGCGCGCATCCAACTGTTGCGCCGTCAGATTCAGCAGACCGAACGACAACGCAAGCAGATGGAGGAGCCGCACTGCATCTACGGCGGCGACGCGATGACGCTCCTGACACAATTCCAAAACGTCTCGCTCGCGGTGCAGGAGGAGATCGATGAACTGCGCCCTGTCCGAAGCCGTATCAAGCGGCGTTACAGCGGTCGAAAGAAGAAGCGCGACCGCGTCAAACGGCTTGGACAGGTGAACCGTCAAGAAGGCGCGATCAGAAAACAGTTGGACGTGGCTCAGTGTCACGGCTGCGATAATTTGAACGAATGTCGCAAGCGGTATAGCGATCAGGAACGTTCCGCGTCGAAGTTGTCGAACCTGCATGAAGAGATCGTGCGCGTCGAGAACTACCAGAAAGACCAGATTGAGCGGCGACTGAAGGTGTTGACGACGCTCGGCTATATCGACGGTATCGAGGTGTTTCCGCGCGGCGAGATCGCCCAGCAGTTGTACGGCTATGAACTCCAAATCACGCAGTTGGCGTTTGCAGGGTATTTGGAATCGCTCGATCCGGATGCGCTCAACGTCCTCGCCGTGTCGCTCATCTTCGAGTCGAAGCGCGATCAATGGACTCGCAGGTTGGAAGATGGGCCCATTCGACGGCTGCTCCGCAACGCCTCGAAAGCGGTAGATCGTATCCGTATCTTGGAGGCGGAGTACGGCGTCGATACGCTGACCCAACCGCTCGATCCCGGACTCGCTTCCGCAACGCTTGCGTGGTCGCGCGGCGCGGAGTTCGACGCACTGTTGGAGTACACCGGCGCGACAGAAGGCGATTTGGTGCGGATGTTCCGCTCAGGAGCCGACTTGCTTCGACAAATCCGTCGCGCGATGAGCGATCACCCGACGCTCCCCGACACGCTTCTCGACGCGATCAAGAAACTGAACCGCGACATAGTCGATGCGGAACGCCAACTTCGCGTCGATTTCGAGGGCGAGTCAAACGAAAACGGGTCGGATGCCAACAACGACACCCAACCCGAATCCGTCAAACCGGACGACGTGATCGAACCTCTCCAAGACGAGGGATAGGTTACGTGTCGATTACACGGTCCCGCCAATAATCTTATCCATCTCGCCGCTTAGATCGAAGCATCCCTGACGTGGGTTCTCTCGGTTCTGCGGCATTTCGGCGGTGATCCAACCGTCGTAGCCGATGTCGTTCAACGCCGTCATTGCGGCGTTCCAATTGATGTTGCCGCCGAGTAGCGTCGAGGTGAATTGACGCGCTCCCGTATCGAACCCTTTGACATGCACCTTTGTGATCCGTGATCCCAACGACCGAATCCAGTGGTGCGGAATCCCGTACAGCGCGATGTTCCCGACATCGAAATAAGCGGTTACGAACTCGCTGTTGAACTGATCGACATAGTGCGCGAAATCGGTGGGACTGAGCATGAAGCGGTTCCAGACGTTCTCCAACGCGATCTCGATCTTCTTGTCTTCGGCAACCTTCAGGAGCTCGAGGATTTCCGCTTGCGAGCGAATCCACGCCTGTTCGTACGTCACATTGTCGTTGACGACCGCCGGGACGAGCAGGACCGTTTTCGCCTCCGTCGCCTCCGCCGACGCGAACGACGCCAGCATCCCCTCAACCGACTCCCGCCGCACCGCCGGGTCGGGATCGGAGAGCGGTTTGCCCCAGTGCGCCGAGTTCATGATGCTCGGCACGATGATCTCGTGTTTTTTGGCGAGCGCTGCTGCTTTCTGTCGGGTTTCATCGTCGTTGAGCGTGTTCAGTTCGACGCCTTCAAAACCCGCTTCCTTAGCGAGCGCAAACCCTTCGTCGGATAAGCCGCCGGGCAACGTGCCAACGCAGATTCCTTTTTTCATCGTTCATCTCCAATATGTTGTACAGGTGAATCAAGGACGATTGTATCGAATGTTCGTCGTTCCGTCGAGGTGTCGGGAGGCACTTCATACGTCGCACGTCAAACACTCCGACATCTCGCCGACAGGATCGCGGTTTCCATGAATGCGCGAGACTTCGTTCTCTCAGCAATCGCAACGTACCATTTGCGTATCTCGCCGACGTTCTGATACGCTCCTCCCACATCACCCCCCGATTTGATTTGGAGAGACGCATGAGCGACCTGTTTGTTTACGTTGGAACGTATACGCGCGAAGACCGTGAAGGTATCTATGTTTATCGGATGAACCAATCCGACGGCTCATTGACCCGTGTTCAAGCGGTCGGCGATGTGCGGAACCCGTCGTTCGTAACGATTCATCCGTCAGGGCGGTATCTCTATGCCGTGAGCGAGGTGGCGGACTACAACGGCAATCGTAGTGGGGCGATAGCGGCGTACTCGATTCATCAAGTGTCGGGAGAGTTGACCTATCTGAACCGAGAGTCAGCGGTCGGAACGGGTCCATGTCACGTTTCCGTCGATTCAACGGGTAAAAACGTGCTTGTGGCGAACTACGGCGGCGGGAACGTTGCCGTGTTGCCGATCAACACGGATGGGACCGTCTCAAAGGCGAGCGAGTTCATTCAGCACACGGGCGGCAGCGTCAATCCGAATCGGCAGAAGGAGCCGCACGCCCACTCGATCAATCTCGACCCCACCAACCGATTCGCGTTTGTCGCCGATCTCGGTCTTGACAAGGTGATGATCTATCGGTTCGATGCGGAACGCGGCAAACTGACTCCGAACAACCCTCCGTACGCGGAAGTTGCGTTGGGTGCTGGTCCTCGCCACTTCGCCTTTCACCCGACAGGACGGTTCGCCTACGTCATCAACGAGATAGACTGCACGATGACAGCCTTCCGATACGATGCAGAGAAGGGGTCGTTGCTGACGCTGCAAACGCTTCCGACCCAGCCCGAAGGTCCCGGCAACGGGAACAGCACGGCGGATGTACACGTCTCCAATGACGGGCGGTTTCTTTATGGCTCGAATCGGGGGCACGATACCATCGTCATCTACGAACTCGACCCGACCGCTGGCACGATGAAACAGGTCGGTCTGGTGTCGTCGGGCGGTAAGACGCCGCGCAACTTTGGGATTGATCCGTCCGGGAAGTTCTTACTTGCGGCGAATCAGAGCTCGGACAATATCGTCGTCTTCAAGATCAACCAAACGACGGGCGTGCCGGAGCCGACAGGTCATTCTGTCGAGGTTCCTGCGCCCGTGTGCGTCAAGTTCTTGACCATCGGTTGAGACGAACGTGACGAATTGAGCGAGTAAGGGCGGAACTCTCCGCCCTTTTCTTTTTGTATCTTCGCATTGTATTGCGTTTCCGAACCCCACGCTCCCGCTCAGAGTTGTTCCTTGATTGCACATCCGTTTCAATTATGAAACTTTCGGGTGGCGGCTGGATCAGGCATATGGTATCGTACTTCCCTTGAACCGAAGAGGAGCCGATACCATGACGCGGACAGTGCAATGGATCAACGTTTCGCTTTCCAACAAGATCGAATGTGGATCGTCCGAAGTCGTGCAAGTTCTAGACCGACCCGTCGCCATCTTCAACGTCGACGGCGAACTGTGCGCGATAGACAACGCCTGCCCGCATCAAGGAGGACCGCTGAACGAGGGCGCGTTGGAAGGTTCCATTGTGACGTGCCCGTGGCATGACTGGCAGTATTGCGTCAAAACGGGGAATGCGATTCAAACCCCTGGAGTCCGTCGATACGCGGTGCGGATCGAGGATGAAGTCGTGCAGATCGCCGTGCCCGCAAACGACTACGATGGATTTCAACACGAGCAACAATCGCAGGGCGACAATTCGCGGACTGCGTCCGTCGTGCATATTCTCGACCGTATCCGCGAGGCGCGTTCGTTGGACGACGTGTTTCAACTGATCTACGCGGATTTGCAACCCGTCGTGCCGCACGACCGTCTTGGGCTTGCGCTGTTGGATGAATCGTCCGGCAGGTTGGTGCAGGTGAAAACGGTTTCCAATCGTCCGATTCGGTTGGACAACGGGTACTCGGCGCGCGTTGAGGGAACGAGTCTCGAAGGGATTTTACAGCGGGGCGAAATCCGGGTGCTGAACGATCTGCAAGCACACTACGAGCGTCGTCCGAGCGGATGGACTCGTCTTATTCTTGAAGAGGGGATGCTGTCGAGTTTGACGCTGCCGCTCAAAGTACAGGGATCGCCGATTGGCGTCGTCTTCTTCACGAGCGAAATGGCGCACGCTTTTACGGAATCTCACGTTGGGTTTCTGACGCAGATCGCTGGGCAACTGTCGATCCTCATTGAGCGCGGGAGATGGATCGGGGAGCTCGCACAAAACGAGGAGCGATATCGCATCCTGTTCGAGACGGCAAACGACGCGATTTTCGTTTGCCCATCGCCGACTGAGCCGTTCGTGACCTTCAACGAAAAACTGCAAACGTTGCTCGGCTATTCGTACAAAGCGCTGTCTCAACTCAGTTTTGCTGATCTGTTGGTGGCGCGCGAGGCGGAGAGCGTGCTGTCGCTGATGACGGAGCTCAAACCGGGGTTGCCGCCTGTCACGTTTCGCGCGCGGTTCAAAAGGCGCAATGGCGACTTTCTGCCGGTTGAAATCCGAGCAGTTGGAACGGAGCGGCTCGGCTCTCCGATGATTCATGGGTTCGCTCATGACATCTCCGAAGTCGTTGCGTTGCAGGAACGGCTGGACGAGCGAGATTCGTTTGAACAGTTGATCGGCAAGAACGCGGTCATGCGGGATATCTACACGCTGATCGAACAGGTCGCGCCAATGTCCACGACGGTGTTGATTCAAGGCGAGAGCGGGACGGGGAAGGAACTTGTCGCGCGAGCGATCCACGCGCAGAGTCCGCGCGCGCGCAAGCCATTCGTCGCCGTGAACTGCGCGGCGTTGTCGGACAATCTGTTGGAGAGCGAACTGTTCGGGCATGTCAAAGGCGCGTATACGGGGGCGACGGCGGCGCGCAGAGGCAGGTTCGAGCTCGCGCACGGCGGGACGATTTTCCTGGACGAAATCGGCGAGATGAGCGCGACGACGCAAGTGAAACTGCTGCGTGTCTTGCAGGAGGGCGAATTCGAGCGAGTCGGCGCGTCGACACCGACACAAGTGGATGCGCGGGTCATCGCCGCGACGAACCGCGATCTGCGAGCGGCGATGCGCGACGGCGTGTTTCGGGAAGACCTGTTTTACCGACTGAACGTCGTGCCGATCCGCCTCCCCGCGCTGAGAGAACGGCGCGAGGACATTCCGCTGTTGATTGATTGGTTTCTCGACAAGTACCGACGACGAACGGGCAAATCGATTGTGAACGTTTCGCCGGACGCGATGGGACGGTTGCTCGATTACGACTATCCCGGCAACGTGCGCGAGTTGGAAAACGTTATCGAACACGCCTTCGTGCGCTGTCAGGAAGCGGTGATCGAAGCGCGCCATCTTTCACCCGACCTGCTGCGTCCCGACGGAGACATGATCGAACGCGCATTGAGCTCGGCGAACCCACTGGCGGAATTAGAGAAAGAGTTGGCGGACCGCGTACTGAGGGAAAGCGGCGGCAATCATCAAACCGCCGCGAAACGGCTCGGCATCAGTCGTACGACGCTTTGGCGCAAATTGAAAGATTCGGAAAGCGGTTGACTCGCTCTCGGTCGAAAGTAGGAAATCGGCGCACAAACCACCGACACTCGTCGTCGGTTGGAAAACGAGTTTATCTTTCCCAAAATGAATGACGAGACCGTTACGACGAACGCGCTTCGTTCGCCGGAGCGAGCAGGATCGACATCTGCCGACCTTCCATACGAGGCGAGTTCTCGATGACCGCCTTCTCGCCGAGCATCTGCGCGAACTGCGACAGGAGCTCGTGACCCAACTGGGTATGGATGATCTGCCGACCGAAGAACCGCACCGTCGCGCGCACTTTGTTTCCGTCTTCCAGAAACTCCTCCGCGTGTCGGACTCGGTATTCGAGGTCGTGTCCCGCCATGTTCGGCTTGAGCCGAATCTCTTTGATCTCGATGTTTTTCTGCGCCTTACGTGCTTGCCGCGCCTTCTTTTCCTGCTCGTAGCGGTACTTGGAATAGTTCATGATACGGCAGACGGGCGGTTTCGCGTCGGGCGCGACCTCAACCAGGTCAAGGTTTTTGCCACTGGCGATGCGAATCGCTTCTTCGGGGTCCATGATCCCCAACTGCGTGCCGTCCCCGTCGATGACGCGGACTTCACGAGCGCGGATCGCGTCATTGATCCGCACTTTCGGTTCCCGTTTTTCGGGAGTCGCGAAGCGTCGAGAGCGGTGCCTCATATCTTTGCGTCGATGTCCTCTCTTGCTTGTTGAACGAACGCCTCAACCGTCATCGCCCCGAGATCGTTCCCGGAACGGGCACGCACGGCGACTTGACGGCTTTCGACCTCCTTATTCCCTACGACGAGCATGTAGGGCACTTTCGCCAACTGCGCTTCCCGAATCTTCAAGCCGAGTTTTTCACCCCGCAAGTCCGATTCGACGCGCAGTCCCGCATCCTTCAGTTGCTTCTCCACATCGAGCGCGTACTCCTGCTGATCGTCTGTGATCGTCAGGATGATCGCCTGTGTCGGCGCGAGCCACACGGGGAACGCCCCGCCGAAATGCTCCACCAACACGCCGAAGAAACGCTCAACTGAACCGAGCAACGCGCGATGCACCATATACGGACGATGTTGGCGTCCGTCTTCACCGATATACGTTATATCGAACCGTTCCGGCAAGTTGAAGTCGAACTGAATGGTCGAGCATTGCCACGAACGTTCGAGCGAATCCTTGATCTTCAGGTCGATTTTGGGACCGTAGAACGCGCCGCCGCCTTCATCGACTTCAAAGGGAAGTCCAGCGCGAATGATCGCCTCGCGCAATGCGATGGTCGCGGCATCCCACTGCGCTTCGTCGCCGACCGATTTTTCGGGTCGGGTCGAGAGGAATATCTCGAACTCGGTGAAGCCAAACGACCGCAGTAGGTTGAGACAGAAGTTCAGCACGCGGTCGATTTCGTCGGGCATCTGTTCCGGTCGGCAGAACAGGTGCGCGTCGTCTTGGGTGAAGCCGCGCACGCGGAGCAGTCCGTGTAGCACGCCCGCGCGTTCATAACGGTACACTGTGCCGAGCTCCGCGTAACGCAACGGCAGTTCGCGGTACGAGTGCTGGCGGCTCTGATAGATCAGGATGTGGAACGGGCAGTTCATCGGTTTGAGATAGTACTCCTGACCATCGATGTCGACGGGGGAGTACATGCTCTCCGCGTAGAAGTCGAGGTGCCCGCTCGTTTCCCACAGTTTGCTGCGCCCGATGTGGGGGCTGTAGACAAATTCGTAACCACCTTCGAGGTGCCGTTTGCGCCAGAACTCCTCGACGAGATGACGCACCAACGCGCCCTTCGGATGCCAGAG
>JAQBWJ010000084.1 GCA_027625215.1 Candidatus Poribacteria bacterium | reverse complement strand
GATGGAAGCCCGACGACATCGTGGCGGCCGGGCTGTCGGGGCATTTCACGATTGTGTTCCTCGACGCGGAAGGCAAACCCGCGCGTCCGGCGATCACCTGGCAGGACGCCCGCGCCGTCGAGGAGGCGGAATACCTCAGCCACACGTATCATGAGCGCGAAAGCAAACGGTTGTTGGGGATGCACGCGCCGTTTTCTCCGGCGATGCCCGCCGCGAAGTTCCGTTGGGTCGCGCAGAACGAGCCGGAGGTGATGGCGAACGTCCACTGGGTCTGTCACGCGAAGGATTATGTGGGGCTGCAACTGTGCGGCGAAGTCTGCTCGGACGTGCAGTCGTTCGTGGGGGTCGTCAACGCACGCACGGGCGCACATGACGACAAGTACCTCGCCGACTTGGGGCTGCATCGGTCGAACCTGCCGAGATGGACACCCGCCTTCCGGAACGCCGGATACACCACCAAAGAGGCGCGCGAGATGCTCGGCGTGCGGATCGGGCTTCCGGTAATCGTCGGATGGGTGGACGCCTTTTGCAGCATGTTGGCGACAGGCGTGTACCGCGACGGCGCGGCGTTTGATTACGCCGGGACTTCGGAGATCGTCGGGTTGTTGGCGTCCGCGATACCGGAACGGCACGCAGGGTTGTTGTCGCTGCCGTTCGACCGGAAACACGCGGTCGTTTACGGGTTGACGAACTGCGGGGCGGACGCGCTCGCATGGGCGAAGGACACGCTTGGCGTCGAGACGTTTGAGGGGTTGCTGGAACTGGCAGGGTCGGTCGACGCGTCGTTGGACTTGCCGCTGTTCCTGCCGTACTTGGACGGGGAACGGAGTCCAGTGTGGGACGCGGAGGCGCGCGCCGTCTGGCTGAACGTGCATCGTCGGCACGGACGGGCAGAACTGGCGTTCAGCGTGTTGGAGGGGGTCGCGTTTGCGGTGAGGCAGATACTCGAAGCGGCGGCGGCGGACGCGGGACGCCGGGTGTCGGAGCTCGTCATCAGCGGCGGCGGAGCGCGGAGCGATGTGTGGAGCCAGATTCGCGCCGACGTGATGGGGTTCCCCTCGCAGACGGTCGAGGAGATCGAAACAGGGGCGTTGGGCGCGGCGATGCTCGCGGCGGTCGGTTACGGCGAGCACGAGTCGATGGCGGACGCCGCGGGCGCGATGACGCGACTGGGAAAACGATTTGAGTCGCGCGCGGATCGGCACGCGATCCATACGCGGCGGTATGCGGTCTACCAAAAAGTCTATTCCGCGACGAAGGAACTCCGCTTTTGACGGACGCACAACTCGCCGAACTGAAAGCCCTCTGCGATATCCTCGCCCCGTCGGGACGCGAATCGGCGATGACGGCAGCGATGGTGACAACCTTTCGCCAGTACACGGAGCGCGTTCACGTCGATTGGCTCGGCAACGTGACGGCGACGTTCGGCGACGGCGACAAGTCGCTGTTGTTCGCGGCGCACATGGACGAGATCGGGTTCGTCGTGCGGTTCATCACGGAGGGCGGGTTTCTTCGGGTGGAACGGCTTGGCGGGGTCGGTCGGCGGTCGGCGTTGGGCGTTCCGGCTGTTGTGTTGGGTGAGCACGGGGAACTCAACGGCACGACGGGGTTGCAATCGCACCACCTGACGAACCCCGCAGAACAGTTCACCGTGCCGCAGGTCGAGGAGTGGTATCTCGATATCGGGGCAACGTCGCATGGGGATGCGGAGGCGTTGGGTGTAAAAGTCGGGACGTTTGCGACGTTCGCCCCCAACTTCCACACGCTGGCGAACGGGTTGGTGTGCAGCAAAACACTCGACAACCGTGCGGCGTGCTGGGTGTTGGTCGAGTTGGCGCGGCGGTTTGAGGCGAACCCGCCTGACATGACAGTCCATCTTCTGGCGAATGTACAGGAGGAGTTCCACCTGCGCGGGTTGTTGCCGGAGGTGTCGCGGTTGCGACCTGACTTCGCCGTCACGCTCGACATCACCCCAGCCGCCGACACGCCGGACTTGGCGGGGAGAAACTCGGTGCGGGTCGGCGAGGGCGTTGCCGTCAAGGTGATGGACTTTCACGGGCGCGGGTCGTTGAACGGCATCCTCGTGCCGGAGCGGTTCGTGCGCTGGTTTGAAGAAATCGCGCGCGAGGCAGACGTGCCGACGCAGCGGGAGGTAGTCGTCGGGGTGATTACGGACTCAAACTACCTGCCCTCGATGGGGATTCCGGCGGCGGCGTTGGCGATCCCGGCGCGATACACCCATAGCGCGACGGAAGTCGTATCGACAGTTGACGTATTGCGGACGGTGGAACTCTGCGACGCGGCGGCACGACGCGGGTTCCCGCCGATAAACGGTTAACGGTTAGGAGAGATACGGATGGCATTTTCGGTGAGCGAATCGTCGCAGGACGGGTTGCGCGTGTTGGAACTGCGCGACGACGAGCGTGGTCAGACGGTAAAAGTGCTGCCGGAGATCGGCGGGACGTGCGTCGAGTACCGTGTGACGCATCGGGGCGAGTCGTATTACCTGTTGGAACATCCCGACGGGTACGCGACCTTGAAAGAACGGGCATCGCGCTACGGGACGCCGATCCTGTTCCCCTTCCCCAACCGGATTCGCGGCGGCAACTGGACGTATCGCGGGAAAGTGTATTCGTTCCCCGTAAACTCCGGCGGCAACCACATTCACGGGATGGTGTTGAACCGTCCTTGGGAAGTGGCGACGCATCGGGCGACAGAGGATTCCGCGACCTGTTCGCTCACGTTCCGCTCGACGGATTTCGATGAGATCGGCGAACACTACCCCTTTCCATTCGAGTTGATGGTGACGTACACGCTCGCCGACAACGCCCTGTCCATGACGTTCGCGGCGACGAACGTCGGGTTGGAGACGATGCCGATGGGCGTAGGCTTCCACCCGTACTTTACCGCGCCCATCTCGCCTAAGACCGATCCGAAGGACTGCCTTATCACTGCGCCGTGTTCGGCGTATTGGGAGTTGAAAGAACTGCTGCCGACGGGGACGATCATTCCCGTTGAAGGAAAACTCGATTTGCGACGCGGTCAGCCGCTCGAAGGGTTGAAGTTCGACGACGTATTCACGGGCGTCAATGTGGATTCGGACGGGAAGTCGCGGTGTATCGTCCACGACAAAGGGATCGGGCTGAAGACGGTCGTTGAGAGTGACGGCGTGTTTCGGGAGATCGTCATCTACACGCCGCCGGGACGCCGTTCGATCTGCTTCGAGCCGTACACTTGTCCAACCGACGCGCCGAATCTGTCGGCGAAGGGGATGGATGTCGGGCTGATCGAGTTGGGGGCGGAGGTGACGTTCGAAGGGACAATGCGAGTTCGGGCGGAAGCGGTGTGATGGTCCACGCGGCGGTGGGCGACCAGCCTGTCGCCCCGACGGTTTGGAGGAAACGATGATCGTTGACGCGCACATGCACATTTGGGACAAGATCGACGGGAAGATCGGGGTCGATACCGTTGTGAAACCGCTGGATGGCGGCAGAGTCACCATCGGCGGCGCGGAAGTGTTGATGATGCCGCCGTCCTACTTCGACTGCCGCAGCACGGCGGAGCAGGCGGTCGCCCACTTCGATGACGCGGGGGTCGATGTCGGAGTCGTCGTTCAGTAGTATATGGACGGGATCCAGAACGACTACCTTGTCGAGGTGATGAAGAAGTACCCCGACCGTTTTTTCGCCTATGCGCTGTTGGACATGTGGAAGCCGAAAACGTGTCTGAAAGCGTGGGAAGGCGTCAAGAAGCAGGGGTTTCGAGGCGTCAAAGTCCCCGGCGGGCATCTGTACAACGGGAAGCCGCGCGTCATGCTGGATGATCCGGGACTGATGGCGGTCTACGAGGCGATGGCAGCGGAGGGGTGGAACCTGTCGGTCGATCCTGCGGAGGGGGCTTTGCAGGTCGCCGAGTTGGAGAACATCGCCAAGACGTTCCCCACGTTGCAGATCGCGTTGGGGCATTTTGCGATGGTCAATCGCCCCAACTGGTTCCCGCAGTTGCGATTGGCGAAGCGCGAAAACGTGTCCATCGAATCGGGCGGTATTTGCTGGCTGTTCCGCGACGACGGCGTCTTGTTCGACGACGCGCAGGAGGCGATACGGGTCGCTGTCAACGAGGTCGGCATCGAATCGCTTATGTGGGGAAGCGATCTGCCGCGCACGATGGTGGATTTCACGTACCGACAACTGCTCGACTGGGCGCGCGACGGGCTCGATTTTCTCTCCGAAGACGAGAAGGACGGTTTCTTGGGGTTGAATGCGGCGCGTATTTACCGACTCGATACCTCACGAGGCGGTCGCGCTCCTCAGCGAGTGATTACGGAGTAAAGGTCGAGAGTATTCCCGTCTATCAAACGGAAGGCACCATACGATGTCCCTACTATCCCAACATGACAAAGATTTTTTCAGAGACAACGGCTATCTGTTCGTCCGCGACGTGGTGAAGAAAGACAATATCGCTGAAGCGCTGGACGCGATGTGGTCGAACATGGAGGAAGATCGGAACGATCCCTCCACCTGGATCGACAAAGGTTATCGCACCGTGCCGATGGGCGATGAACTTGGCGTCAAACTGATCGCCGACTCAAACATCTACCCGATGGCGGAGGAGATGGTCGGCGCGGACAAACTGAGTCGCGGGCATCGCGCGAACACCGCCTACCTCGTCTTCCCCCGCTCAGACAAGACGTGGCACAAACCCGGCGGTCATCTCGACGGCTACTCGAAGGGCGAGTTGGATCGCGGCACGGTGGGGCGTTTCTGTATCGCGGTGACGCTGCTGCTGGGAGACGTGGAGTCGCAGGGCGGCGCGTTCTCCGTCTTCCCGGAGAGCCACCGTATCTTCGGCGAGTACTTCCGCACTCATCCCATTGACGCGACGCGCGGCGGCGGTGTCTCGTTCCAACTGCCCGATCCGGTTGAGTTTACGGGTCAGGCGGGCGACATCTGTTTCTGGCACTATTGGACGTACCACAACGCCAGCACGAACGTCCGCGACACGATCCGCGCTGCCGCGATCTGCCGCATGAGTCGCGTCGGCGGCGAAGACCAATACTTGAAGTTCGCCAATCCGAACGGCGACCCGTTCATCGGGTGGGAAGGCATGGCGTCGTAATTGGACGTCAGTCGGATTTGACGGCGCGAAAGATGACGACCTTCTCGTTCTCTGGAGACAGGCGTTTTTGGATCGCGCCGTTCGCCGTTTTGAAGTCCAACCCGTCGAGCAACGCGCGAAACTCCTCCGGCGATTTCCCGTCGCGCAGCAGTTCCTTGACTCCGAGATTGATCGCCTCCTGACCCAAAAGCATGTCGTGGGTGATGTTCGGCATCCCCGCGCCCATTTGAAAAGCGCTCGAACTCAGGAAGTTCAGGAACCCCAATTTGAGTTGCGTGAACGTGTGCTCGTCGAACGTCAGCGCGACGTTGCGGACCGTCTTCTCCAGTTGCGCCCGAGCCGCTTCGACCGACCCGCCCGGCAATGCCTCCGCGAAGACGAAGAACGGCGCGTCCACTACCGGGTACAGTTGGTTCGAGCAGAAGACGCTTTTCGTGGAACTCGTCAGCGCCGAGTTCATGTACATGACGCCGTTGAGGTAGTTCCCGAACATCGTCAGCGCGATGCGTTCCTCCAGTGTCCCCTCGCCCGGAAAGACGAGATACACCGCGTCCGATTTCAAGTCCCACATCGCGTCGATCTCGCGGCGCATCATCACCATCGGCGAGAGCGTCGATGCGGTTCGGCGAGGAATGTCCGCGAAGTACTGCGTCACAAGCGACTTCACCTGCGCCGAATCGAAATCGCCGACGATGATGAGCGTCGCCGAATCCGCCCGATAATGCCGCCGATAGAACGCCTCGACATCCTCCACCGAGAACGTCGTCGGGCTCTCATAAATGGAAACGGACGACGCGCCGTATCGCGCCGTCTGATTCAACCCCATCAACCCAAACTTGATGAGCCCCGCCTGCGGACTGTTCTGTACGAAGTCGATCTCTTGTGCCGCCTTCGGGACTTCCTGAGCCAAGACTTCCGGCGCGAAACGGATCGAGCTCAACCGCTCCGATTCCACCTTGAGCGTCGTCTCCAGCAACTCCTTCGGCACGATGTAATCGTAATGGGCGACGCTGGCGAGCGTTTCCGCGTTCATCATCCCGGCGTTCTGCTGGAACGTGTTGAACGCCTCGTTCGCGGCGTAACTCGCGGTTGCGCTTCGCACCATCAGATGTTCGACCATATGCGACAGGTTCGCTTTGCCGAGCGGCTCGTGAAAGAACCCCGCGCGATAAAATGTCTCCACCGCGACGGTCGGCTCTTGGTGGTTTTCCACCAAGATGACCGTCAACCCGTTTTCCAACCGAAACCGCTCGGGCTGCGCCAGTTGTAGGGCGCGCGCGCCGGGGAGGGATCCTAAGACAAATAATGTCAACAGTCCGAGTGCACGTGCCGGTCTCATCCTTGTCCTCATCACGAAGGTCGATTTCGATAGGGAGATTCGCCGCATCAGGGGGAGTGTACTCGTCGACCGCCTCGATTGCCATGCCCTCGCCTTGCTTCATCAATAAATCGATCTATCTGAGAGGATTGACGGGAGGCAGGCGAGCATGACGATTGATACGAAGACACGGGGCGATACTTGATCGGCACGGGACGGAACGGGAACGCGAGCCCACAAACGCCTACGCGCCGGATCGCGCCTTCGCGTCACGACGTTTCTTCGCCTCACGCGCGTCGTCTCGGAGCTCCTTGACGACGCTGCCGAGCCGCTTTCGCGCGGACTGCTCGGTCACGGTGGCAAACGCGACATCTTGCGGCAACTCCGTCGCCTCACGGTACGCCTTGACGACCGCGTGCAACTGCGCCGGAGAGAACCCGTGCAGGATGATCACCTTGCCGTCCTGTTCGCCGGAAGTGTCTTGCTCGTTCAGCTGCTGATAGCCCTCTTTCGCCATCGTCAGTCCCTTCGCCACGCATCGGAGGAAGGTGGATCGTTTTGCACGGTAACGCGAAACGCCCGTTCGTGGCAATCCGCCTTGCGTCGCGCGAACGTCGGAACGCGCCCGCCGCCTTAGTGGAAATCCTCATCGGAAACCTGTAACTCGTTTCGCCCTTCCACCGTGTTTCTCAGCAGACGAAGCGTCGCGTTCGGCGACGACCTCCTCCATAACTCGCTCCAACCACGAGGGTACGTGAGGGTTTTTCTGAATGAAGACGATGCGCGATGTCCTTCTCGGCTATCTAACGTGGGTGCAGAGCCCCTCGAAATCAATGTCCGTCGCCGGATTCCTCGTCACCAATCATCGCGGAATCCCGATAGAGTTCCGATACACCGATCCCGTTCAAACCAACTCCACTCAAGAATTGCTCTACGGCGAACAGAACATCGACGAGGCGATTTCCGTCACGATGGCGGCGTCACTATGGAAGTCGCTGGAGCAGAAACCGCGCGTCCTGCTGGTTGAAGATACCGCTGCGGGGCGATTGTGGGAACATCTGGCGACGAAGGAGAAAACACTCGTCGTCTGTATGGAAGTCCCGCCCGCAGGCGTCTATCTGCCGACGCATCACGGCGGCGCGCTCGTCCCGCTCGACATGGACGCGACCCGTTCCGCGCGCATCCAAGTGTTCCCCGACGCCGCCGCCGCGCTCGAACACGCCGAAGACCTCTTGACGCACATCGCCCAAAAAATGCGTCTCGATGAGCCGTTTGAGCGAGTCGAAGCGATTTTGAAGCGGCTCCACGAACTGCCGGAGAACGAACGGAGATACCGCAGCGCGTCGTTTGAAGCGGCTGAGACGCCGAAAACCTCGTCGCGGCAAGCGCCGTCGCGTTTGGAACAGCCGCGTCGAACGT
>JAQBWJ010000083.1 GCA_027625215.1 Candidatus Poribacteria bacterium | reverse complement strand
AAGCAGTTGGAGTCGGCGGGAGAGGCGGGGAGTTTCCCCTATCTGATGGTGGCGAGCGCGTACGCCGAAGTGGGTGAGAACGATCTCGCCATTGCGACATACGACAAGTTTCTCATCGAACGACCCGACGACTCGAACGCCCTCTCCCGACTCGCGCGGCTCTACACCGACTTAGGGCGACACGAAGACGCCGCGCAAACGCTGGAACGCGCCGTACAGGTCAACCCGAACAACCTGCGCCGACGCATCGAACTGTCGCGCGCCTACGTGCGGCTGGAACGGGTTGAAGACGCGGTGACGTTGCTGAACGAATCGCTGAGTCCCGACTCGTTGGAGCGCGACCGCGCCGACGTGAATCTCACGCTCGGCGACCTGTATTCGTCTCTCAAACGGCACTCGGAAGCCCGCGCCGCCTATATCGAAGTGATTCGCCTTCAACCGGAGAACGCGCGCGCGCATCGGGGGTTGGGTGGCGCGTACTTGGCGTTGGGTCGGCGGGAACTCGCGCTGGACGAGTACAAAATCCTGCTGGAACTGGACGATGTGATCGCGGCGGAGCTGTTCAACCGAATCTACGCGGACTGATCGGGCGGCGGTTATTGACCAACGCGACAGGGCGTTCCCACCGTTAAATTCGTCCCGCTGAAGAGGGGTTAACACACTTTCAGCGTGTTAACCGTCCAAACTGCCTGTTCATCAGGATTGGCGGCGTTTTAGGGTCATAAAACGTGTTCACTTGAGCCCACTTGTGTCCACTTGTGCTCACTTGTGTTAACCCCTTTCCCGATCCACCTGCCGGAGAGATTCACCAACGCCCCCTTGCGACAGATCGCCGTTGAAATTGTGGGCGATGCGTCGGATACTTTGTGACGCTCCTCACAATAGGCTTCGGGAACGACTAAGCGATCAGCGGTTTTAGGGATATTTGCGGCATGAAGATCGGCATCATTGGCTGCGGGAACATCAGCGGGCAGTACTTGGACGGCGCGAAGAAGACGGACGCGCTCGACGTGAAGGCAATCGCCGACGTGAACATGGACGCGGCGCGGGCGCAGGGCGCGCGGTTCGGCGTCCCGGCAGTGACGGTGGACGACCTGCTCGCCGACAAGGAGATCGAACTAATCGTCAACCTGACGATCCCGGCGGCGCATGTGGAAGTCGGGCTGCGGATTTTGGACGCGGGCAAGCACGCTTACAGCGAAAAGCCGTTCGGCATCAACAGCGACAACGCGACGGAGCTCATCAAGAAGTCGCGGGCGACGGGTTTGCGGGTCGGGTGTGCGCCGGACACGTTTTTAGGCGCGGGCGTTCAGACGGCGCGAAAGGTGTTGGACGACGGCAAGATCGGGCGACCCATCGCGGGGATGGCGTTCATGACGGGACACGGACCCGAACCGTGGCACCCGAACCCCAAGTTTTTTTACGAAGTCGGCGGCGGTCCGATGCTCGACATGGGACCCTATTACGTGACTGCGTTGGTGAACTTGTTGGGATCCGTCAAGCGGGTGGCGGCGATCACGACGAAGGGGTTTGAGGAGCGCGTCGCGGGGCACGAGTCGATTCGGGGCACGAAGTTCCCCGTGACGATCACGACGCACCTCGCCGGGACGTTGGAGTTCGTCAACGGCGCGGTCATCACGATGATCATGTCGTTCGACGTGTGGCGCGCGACGACGCCGCGCATCGAAATCTTCGGCGCAGACGGCACGCTGTCCGTACCCGACCCCAACACGTTCGGCGGTCCGGTCGCGGTGAGCGATCATGGGGGCGACTGGCAACAAGTCGCGCTGACACACCCGAACAACGCGCGGATGATCGGCGTCGTAGACATGGTGCAGGCGATCAAGTCGGGTCGAAAGCATCGGGC
Source organism: Candidatus Poribacteria bacterium (assembly GCA_027625215.1). Classification (GTDB taxonomy): domain Bacteria; phylum Poribacteria; class WGA-4E; genus JAQBWJ01. The sequence continues at coordinate 6,030 of JAQBWJ010000083.1, read as the reverse complement.
GAGCGGCGACTTGGCGTACCATGTGCTCGAAGTGATGACCTCGTTCGACAAATCGTCGGAGTCGGGGCAGCATGTGGCGATCAAGAGCGCGGTGGAGCGTCCGGCGGCGTTGCCGTTGGGGTTGAAAGAGTGGCAGGTAGATTAACCCGGCGGTGTTTATTCCCCGTGTCGTTCTGAGCAACGCGAAGAACCTCGACCCCATGTGATAATCGAGAGATTATCGATGCCGAGTCGACGAATGTGGCTAGAGATTCTTCGCGTTGCTCAGAATGACACGGAGGAGTACGCCGGTTGAATCGATAGTCCAAATGGTCTACTATGGCGCACATATTTGAACGAACGTTGAACTATTTAGGGATTTGACACGATGGCGGATCAAGCCGTACAGCACGGCAACTGGGCAGGCAAAGCGCTCGAAGAAGAGAGTTTCGCCAAAGCGACATTGATCGACGCGAACTTCGAGGGCGCGAAACTGCGTCGGGCGAACTTCAACCGCGCCGACTTGCGGGGAGCGAACTTCAAAAATGCCGATCTGCGTTTGGCGTACTTCGTCGGCGCGGACTTGCGCGGGGCGAACTTACAAGGGGCGAACCTGAACGGCGCGTTTCTGAGCGGCGCGAAGGTCGGCAGCGCGAACTTTACGAAGGCGACACTGCACGATGCGATGCTCGGCGACATGGACGCCTCGCTCGAACACCCGTTCGACCCGCCGACAACGTTTCAGGAAGCCGACCTGTTCGGCGCGCAGTTCCGCGAGAACAACTTGAACGGGGTCGTCTTCTACAAGGCGAACCTCAACCGCGCGTATCTGTACGAGGCGAATCTCACCGGAGCCGACCTGCGCGGGGCGACGATGGACGGCGCGAAGGTGAAGCGTCATTCGCTCACCTCGAACGTGACGCCGCAACTGGTCGTGCGGAACGTCGTCAAAGAATCCCTAACGGCGGGAGCAGGTGGAGCTCATCCGTCGTCGCTCCCTCCGGCTGAGTGACGACGAAGACAACCGCTTCCGCGACCCGCTCCGGCGGCATCATTTTGGTGAGGTCAAGCGGTGAATCCTGGTTTTCCCAAAAGGGCGTGCGCGTGGAACCCGGCAGTACCGCCGAGACGCGGACGCCCTCTTCGCGCACTTCCGCCGATAGCACCCGCGTGAACATCAACCCGCCCGCCTTCGACGCGCAGTACGCGCTCGACATCGGAAACGCCGTGTTTGCGGCGATGGACAGGATATTGACGATGTGTCCCTGCCCCCGTTCGATCATCTTCGGCACGGCGGCGCGCGAACAGAGGTACGTCCCTTTCAGGTTCACCTCGACGGTGCGCCACCAGTCGTCCGCGTCGGAGTCGGCGACCGACTCGAAGACGGCGGAGCCCGCGTTGTTCACGAGGATGTCGAGTTTGCCGAACTGAACGTGGGCGCGTTCGATGAGGCGTCGCACGTCGCTCATGCGGGTCACGTCGAGCCGTTGGGTGTAGGCAACGCCGCCTTCGGCACTGATCTCAGCGGCGACGCGCTCAATATCGGCTTCCGTGCGCGCGCCGAGAAAGACCGCCGCGCCTTCTCGCGCCAACGCCTTCGCAATCGCCTCGCCGATGCCCTTGCCCGCCCCTGTAACGACGGCGACGTTTCCCGTCAAACGTTGTTCACTCAATCGGTATCTCCGTAGTCGAACCAACTCTTGTGTGTTTCGTAGAGGCGGACGCGATGCAGCCGTTCGGGTGATTTCGCGAAGTGCGGCGCGAGCGTCTCGTAGATGAACTGGACGACGTTCTCGGAGGTCGGGTTGAGGTCGCGGAACTCCGGCACGTCTTGGTTGATGAACTTGTAGTCGAACCGCTCCAACACCTCTTTGCCGACAAGCGCGTCGAGGCTGCCGAGATCGGTGATCATCCCGCTCCGTCGGTCGAGCTCTCCCGCGACGGTCACTTCAACGCGGTAGTTGTGGCCGTGACCGTTCGGGTTGTTGCACTTGCCGAACAGGTCGAGGTTTTCCGCGTCCGACAGCGACGGCTCGTGCAGGCGGTGGGACGCGCTGAACTCGTACGCTTTCGACAGGTAGACGGTCGGCATGTCGTTCTCCGTTTCTTCGCCGCGCGTTTCCGACCAGAAGTCTGCGCCTTCGATGATCTTGACGCGATCCAGTCGGCACTCCGGCGGCAAGTCGTCCGCGAGTTCGTTCCAAATGAAAAGAGCGATGTTTTCGGTCGTCGGGAGCCATTCCGCGAAGTAGGGGTGATCCAACGGCAGACATTTGTGATCCAACTGCGCGACGATCTTTCGTTTGAGCAGGTCGTCGATGTCCTTGATGTTGACGACCATACCGTTCGACGGGTCGAGTTCGCCGACGACGGCGACGTGGAGCGTCCAGTTGTGACCGTGCGCGGTGGCGGTGGGTCCGAAGCGGGCGCGATTCTCCTCGTCCGACAGGTGTGGGAGTCGGTAGAAGTGGGACGCCTCGAACTCGACTTTGCGGCTTAGGCGGACGGTTGGCATCAGGGCTGACTTATCGGTGGTTCGTGGTCAAGCGGGTTATCCGTTTGGAAACCTTCGGCGGCCGCATTCAGGAGATCGGAGTCGGACGAGACAAACGTGAACGTAGAGCGGTCGGATTGCGGTGTCATCGACTTTGCCTCCATCGCCGCCGATAACTGGACGGAATCGTAGCCTCTCAGTCCATGTGCGCGCGCAAGTTCCATCGCACGAAGAAGAATCGGGGGTGTGACATGAATCAGCCGAAATAGTTCGCGCCATTCTCGGTGGAACGTATGCAATCCATTTTCCGCCTGAGATTGCGACAACTGTTGACGGTTCAACCGCCGCGTAATTGCTGAGACAAACTCTGGACCGACAATCCACGCAGCAAAGAACGTCGTATCGTCGTCCGGTCTCAACAACCGTCTCACCCAACGAGAGCCGGGTTCCTCAACGTAGCGCTTTACGACCGCACTGGCATCAAGAAAATATGCCGCCACTAGCGCCGTTCCTTGATGATTGTCTCGGCGACTGTTTCGCCGCTCAGTATTTGTATCGGTTCGTAGTCGTCGTACTCTTCGACGGAGATTTTACGTGTCGGCATCGAAACGAAGACACCACGCCTCTCTGCGTCACGAATCAACTCGATTTCTTCTTCTGATAATTTCGGAAGTGCGTCGAGAAACTCCTGCACCGCACGCCGTTCCTGCGGCGTCAGTTCCTCGATGTCGCGGAGCACCTGTTCCAGTTTCGTCGCCATCATCCCATCCCTTCGCCAACTTACGTGCCTGCCGATAGTGTAGCACGCGCTAAATCGTCGGCATGACGTTCCCGCCCGCGACGGGCAGGTAGACCCCCGTGATGAAACTCGCCAAGTCCGACGCGAGGAACAGCACCGCGTTGGCGATATCCTGATCGTCGCCGCGACGTTTCATCGGGACGTTGCGCTCGTACGACTCGGCGCGGGTGTTGCCCGATTCGCGCTGCCGCTCCGTAATCATATAGCCCGGCGCGACCTGATTGACGGTGATCTCGTGTTCGCCGACCTCTTTCGCCAAGACGCGCAGCACGCCGTCCATGCCCCGTTTCCCGGCGGTATAGGCGGACTGATTCACGAAGTTCTGCATCGCGCATTCGGTACTCGTCGCAATGACGCGCCCCCACTTCTTCTCGACCATCGCGGGGACGAACGCCTGCGCCATCAAGACGTTGTGCAGCACGCACGACCGGAACTGCCCCTCGTAGTCCTCCACCGCCTGATCCAACACATGCACCCACTTGTACTGAATGACCGCGTTGTTCACGATGATATCCGGCGCGCCGTGTTCAGCGACGATCTTGTCGCGCATCGCAAAGACGGCGTCCTTCTCGGTGATGTCCGCCTGAACCGCCATCGCGCCGACGCCGAGCTCCTTCAACTCACCCACCAACTGCGTCGCCATGTCGCCGCTCGTGTTGTAGTGGATCGCCACGTTCGCGCCCGCTTTGGCGAGCGTCCGCACAATCGCGCGTCCGAGTTGTCCCGCGCCGCCCGTCACGACGTCGGTGTGTCCGCTGAGGTCGATCTGAATCATTGCGTGTTACTCTCCATCAATCTGTTGAATGAGCGCGTCGATTGCCGCGTCGAGTTGGCTTTCGCGCCCCTGCGCCGCCTCACCGAGCGGTCGTTCCACTTCGATATCCACCGGACGCGCGTTGCCTTCGAGGTTTTCGCCGTCGAGCGTCGCCACCTTCATGCGCGGCAGCCGGAACGACGTGCCGTCGAGCAGCCCCCATCCCCAAGTCCAGATGACCGCGCCCGCCGTCGGCTGACCGACCACTTTCCCAAGCCCAAGCCGCCGGAACCCTTCCGTGAACATCTCCGCGTTGGAGCCGGAGTGTTCGTTCGCCAAGAGGATGACGGGCTTCTCCAAGATGCGGTTGCCCGCGAGGTTCGTGTCCACGGTGAGGGCGCGTCCGCGCAGGCTGGACCGCGTGTAGCCGCGCCGCGCGAGCACGTCGAGGATGAATGGGGCGATGTGTCCGCCGCCGTTGAACCGCACGTCCACGAGAATCCCCTCGCGCTGGTGCGATTGGGAGTCCAAGTCGGCGATGAACTGGAGGTAGTACTCGTACGCCATCGCCCTGACGTGGACGTAGCCGAGTCGCCCGCCGCTTTTCTCGACGACGTAGTTCGCGTTCCACCGCTTCCAGTCGTCGTACCGGAGGTTGTTCAACGCGCCGATGTGAACGGGTTTCACGGTGATCGTGCGCGTCGAGGCGTCCGGCGCGTCGGCGAGCGTCAGCGCGACCCGTTTCCCGGTTTTGCGTTGGAGCAACTTGGCGAGGTCGGTGTCCGTCGAAAGCGCGACGCCATCCACCGACAGAAGATACTCGCCGACGCGCGTCGGCTCCGCCGGGACAGTCACGGGAGACTCCGGGATCACGTACGCGATCTTGAACCGTCCCGCCTCCAACTCCGCGCGGTCGAACTCGACCCCCAAGAAGGCGTCCGGTGCGCTCGAACCGCCGCCGCCCGCCCCTAAATGCGAGGCGTTCAGTTCGCCGACCATCAGGTTCATCAGTTCGCGGTAGTCGGTATTCGTCGTTGCGGCGTCCACCATCGGGCGGATCGAGTCGCGCACGGCGTTCCAATCGCAGCCGTGATAGTCCGCGTCGTAGAAGTGGTCGCGCATGAGACGCCACGCCTCGTCGAACGACTGCATCTTCTCGGCGTGGAAGTCGATCTCGACTTCGGCGCGGGTATCCAACGCCTTCGGATCGCCGTCGCGCGCTCCGGTGTCGTCCATCCCGATGGAGAGGATGCGTCCGCCTTCGAGGTAGTAAAGACGCTTGCCGTCTGGCGAAAACTCCGCGCTGCCGACGCCGTTCGATCCGGTCGTCAACTGCTTGGGCGGATCGTTCCGCTTGTCCTCTTCCAGCGACAGGCTCCACAGGTTCGGCTGACCCGTCATCGCCGCTCGGAAGACGAGCGTCTTCGAGTCGGGGCGGATGCACTGAGGCAGCGCGCCCAACTTCGCGTCGGTCAGAAAACGCACGCGGTGGCGGATGTTCTCGAAGTCGATTTTGACGGGTTCCGGCTCTTTGTCTTTCTTCTTATCGTCCTTCTTCTCATCGCCGTTTGTGGACTCTTTCTCAGAATCGTCCCTGTCCTTTTCCTCGTCGGCAACCGATTCGTCTGCGCCGTCGCCGTTCTTCGACTCCGGTTTCTCGTCCTTCTTCTCGTCTTTCTCGTCGTCCTTCTTCTCGTCTTCAAACAGTTTCTCGAAGTCGTCCTCTTTGAAGACGGGCGGGATCGGCTGGAGATCGACGCGGGCGATCTGGTCTTCCGACCGATACTGCCCCGTCTCGAAGATGAGGAACTTGCCGTTCTTCGCCCAGAGGACGTTCCCGCAGCCGATGTTGCTCAGGAACGTCGCCTGCTTCGGCTCGGACTCGTCCACATGGGCGACGAAGACGTTGGAGAAGAAGTTGTCGTCCGTTGCGACGTAGGCGATCCACTTGGAGTCGGGCGACCACGCGATTTCGGTCGTCATGATGACGCCCGTGAACAGTTG
>JAQBWJ010000082.1 GCA_027625215.1 Candidatus Poribacteria bacterium | reverse complement strand
TCGGTCGGCGACACGATTGGGCCCGGCGGTGTCTTCCGATTCCTCCGCACGGCGAACGAGCATCTCGGCTTCGCGAAGTCGATGGAAGTCCACTGCCCCGACGCGCTCATGCTGAACTACACGAACCCGATGGCGATGCTGACGTGGCTGCACAGCGTCGGATCGTCGATCCGCAACGTGGGTCTCTGCCACAGCGTGCAGGGGACGACGAAGAAACTCGCCGACGCGATCGGCGCGCCGTACGAGGAAGTCTCCTACCTCGTCGCGGGGATCAACCATCAGGCGTGGATTCTCAAGTTCCGGCGCAACGGCGAAGACCTCTACCCGCTGATCCGCAAGGCGGTGGAGGACGGACATGCCGCGTTCGAGAACGAGGGGACGCGCGTCGAGATGATGCGGCAGTTCGGCTACTTCGTGACCGAGAGTTCGCCGCACAACTCCGAATACCTGCCCTACTTCCGCCGCACGCAGGAACTCCGCGACCAGTACGGGCTGCGTTCTCGCACCGTCACGATGGAGCCCCGCGCCAACCGCGTCTGGCAGGACTGGAACGAAACGGATATCCCGAAGTTGTCCGCGTCGCACGAGTACGCCTCGGCGATCATGCAGGCGGAACTGTCCGGCGAGCCGTTCGTCTTCAACGGGAACGTGATGAACTATGGCGCGATCTCGAACCTGCCTTACGAGTGCTGCGTCGAAGTGCCGTGCGTCGTCGACCGGGACGGCGTTCACACCACCCTCGTTGGGAAACTGCCGCCGCAGAACGCCGCGCTCAACATGACGAACATCGCCGTGCAGGAACTCGCCGTGCGCGCCGTGTTGGATCGGGACAAGGAGGCGGCGTTCCACTCGTGCGCGTTGGACCCGCTGACGGCGGCGGTCGTGCCGTTGCCGAAGATTCGGACCATGTTCGAGGAGATGTGGGAGGCGGAAGGCGACCGTCTCGCCTACTTCAACGAGTGATGCGCTCGGATTGGCGAGGGAGGCGGGTTTGGTCGAAAGAGGGGGTGAGTTTACGCCTTGCGGTTCCGCAGCGCGAACGTCGCCCCCAACCCGACGACGAGCGCAAGGACGATCAGCGCGATCCAGAGCGTCGGGAACCGCCCGCCGCCCGCCGCTTTGTACATCGACGCGGCGTACTCGTAATCTTCGGAGCCTTTTTCCGCCGCGTTCCGCGCCAGTTTCCAGTATTCGAGCGCCGTCTTCGTATCGCCCAAATAGGTGGCGAACAGGGCGCAGGCGGTCATCGCGCGGGCATCCAACGTCTCATGCGCCCACACGTTGACCAGCGCGTACATGAACTGGTCGTCCAGTTGCGGCACGTCGCGGGAGGCGGAGCGGGCTTCGCGGGCGGCGGCGATAGCCTCGTCGATGTACCCGCCCGCGAATCGAGCGGAGGCGATCTCCCACAGCGTCCGCTCTTTCAGCATGAGGTCGCGGACAATATCGTCCGACCCTTTGAAGACGAACGACGCCTCCGCGTAGTACTTGTCGTCCGCCGTTCCCGCAACGACGTGGTATTCCTTCTCCGCCACCAGCCCGGCGTTCTTGGTGGAGATCGAAAAGTCGCCGAGACCCTCCAACTCCGCCCGCAGTTCCGTTTCCGGCGTCACACCGACGTAGACCGCGCCGATCTCCGCGCCCGTAGGAGCGTCCACCTTGCCGCGAATCGAGAGCGGTTCGAGCACGAACAGGTGTGGGTACGCCTTCCCGTCCAGTTCCCGCACGGTGAATCGTTCCGGCGACGGCTTGCGATAGCCGTCCAGCGCGACGGTGACGCTGTACTGCTTGCGGATCAGGTTCGACATGCGGAAGGGCGTCCGCCCGACGCGCTCGCCATCGACGTAGACGAAGGCGTCCAACGGGTTTGACTCAACCACAATGGCGGATGGCAGCGAGTACAGCCGCAAATCGGGAGCGCCCGTCGCCCCGACGAGCACGTTGTCGGACGACGCGCCGTCCTTGTAGATCGCGTCCTTGAACGCCGCCGCAAGTTCGTCCAGTGTCAACACGCTGTCATGATCGCCGTCGGCGTCTTCGCTCAACGCCATCGCGACGTATTCGGAGGTCGGTTTCTTCAGATCGTTCCGCGCGACGAGCGCGATGGCGGCGTCCCCCAACTTTCGCTGCGCCGCGAAATAGACGTTCAGCGACGGGTCGTTCGACCGCAGATCAAGCAGCAGGATGACCGTCGAGCCGTTGAAGACGTTCAACCACTCGTTCAGTTCCGTGTCGCGGATAGGCGCTGGGTTCGCGTCGATGGCGGCGTTGATGTTCGCGTCGGCGGCGTAGAAGTACTTGGAGTTGCCCGTGCGCGGCTTCGTGACATAGGCGCGCATGTAGATCAAGACGATGCCGCCGCGCGGCACGGTGCGCGAGAATACGTCGATGCGGGTGCGGATGCCGTCTCGCGTCAGTCGTTCCGACGGGACGACGCGCATCTGCTCGGCGGGGACGCCGATCTCGTTGTAAAGGTGATCGTGCAGCCCGCGAAACGCTTTGTCCATCGGGGGCAGTTCGCGAGCGCCTTCGGGCGTCCCGAAATCGAGGAACAGCGCCCAAATCTTCGACTGCGCCGACACCTCGACGGACGCGCCGAGCAACATCACCAACGCCATCACCCCCATCCAACGTCGAGCCGAACGGGCGCGAATCCCTTCCCCCGCCGGGGGAAGGCTAGGATGGGGGCAGTCCGTGAATCGAATACCGCTCATCGTCTGTCCTCATTACAGCGGCAGCGAGACCGCTTTGCCCGTCTCGGAGGAGATGTAGGCGGCTTGCATCACTTCGGTGAGGTTGCGTCCGTCCTGAATCGTGATCGTCATGGGGGAATCGTTCACGATGGCGTTTACCCACTGAATCATCGGCGCGGGAACCGCTTGCGGACGCTTCTCCAAGTATTCCTTCACGCCGTCCTCGCCGAGTTTGCGGCTTTGGAAGTGCATCCCGCCGTGACCCAGTACAAACGATCCCTCAGTGCCATACAGTTCGAGCATGTTCGGACCCGACCGATGCACCCACGACACGTCCACAACGCCGAGCGCCTTGTTCTCGAACTCGAACAGCGTGACGCTGTTGTCGTCGATGTCGTACGCGCCCGCGAGGTTGTTAATGAGCGCCGTCACCTTGACAGGCTTACCCATCAGCCAAGGCACCACGTCCATGCGGTGGCAACCAAGATCGAACAGCCCGCCGCCGCCCGCCCGTTTCTTGTCGGCGAACCACGCGCTCGGACCGCTGAACCACTTGTCCAGCGCGCCTGAGTGGGCGACTCTACCGCGTCCGAATGTCAGATTCCCGATCACACCGTCTTCCACGATCTTCTTCGCCAACAGCAAGTCGGCGTTCGCGCGCGACGGCAGCGAGATCATGAACTTGATCCCCGCCTTCTCGACCGCTTCGATGATCGGGTCGCACTCCTCGACGGTGATGGCGAGGGCTTTTTCGGTGAAGATGTGCTTGCCCGCATTCGCCGCTTTGACCATCACCTCCGTGTGCTGCGAGGTGATCGCGTTGACAATCACCGCGTCAATATCATCGCGGGCGAGGAGGGCGTCGAGGTCGGTCGTAAACTCAATTTCGTGACGCTCCGCGCCTTGTTTGCCGCCGTACTCTTCCTCGTCCCACACGGCGACGAGTTCGACGTGTTCGTTCGCTTTCGCCTGTTTCGCGTAGCCATCCGCGTGGACGTGGGCGAAACTCAACATCGCAACGCGCACTTTACCGTTCATCGTGATTCTTCCTTTAATTCTGAACGTGCCTATCGAACGATTCCAATGATTGGTACAGGTATGACAATCCCTTCCCCCGCCGGAGAAGGTTAGGATGGGGGGCGAGTCACCCGCAGGATTAAGCCGTCTCTTCTTCCGCCGTCTCCGCACCGCCCGCATTATCGCGGAGTCGCGCGAGGTGATGCAAGAGCGCGTCCCTCCAACTCGTCACGTTCGTGTCGGGAAAGAATGCGCGAAACGCCTCCAAATCGCCTGCAGCCACCTGTCGACCCCGTTCAAGCAGCGCCGCATGATCGATCAGCCCCTCAAACGGCGAGGGGTCGCGCGTCGCAATGAGCAGCGTCTTTCCCATCGCCTTCAGTTCGCGGAACATCTCGACCGTTTCCGCCTGACCGAGCGGGTCGAGTCCGTCCAGCGGCTCGTCCAGCAGCAGGACGGACGGATCGTGCGCCAACACGCGCGCCAGTTCCAACCGCTGCGCCTCGCCGCGCGAGAGCGTGTCGAGCTCGGCGTTGCGTCGGTCGGCGAGTTCCGTCAAGGCGAGCGCGTCCTCCACAATTGCGGCGCGTTCTCCGCGCTTCACCCCGTTCGCGGACGCGCACGCTTCCAGATAGACCGCGACCGTCAATCGCGGCGACAGCAACGTCGGTTCGCCGACAACCCCAACCACTCGCCGAACGCGCGACGCCTGACGCCGGAGGTCGTGCCCGCCGACGGTCGCCGTCCCAGATGATAGGCGCAACTCTCCCGCCAACACGCGCATCAGCAGCGACTTTCCCGCGCCGTTCGCGCCGAGTGCCGCCGCGCACTGTCCCGCCTCGACGCGGAAGGTGATCCCGTCGAACAACGTTTTGCGTCCGATCCGCAGCGAGAGAGCTTGAAGGTCGATCATCGTCGTGGGTTGTTCAACAGTTGGACAGGAGGTTTGGGGGTGAATGAACCGAATCGGAACACGCGGACACGATAACGCAACGGTGGCGGCGCGTCACGAGGGAATTGCACGCAATCGTCGCGCCAACGTTTGTTGCCGGGTTGTCCACTATAGTTTACAATATGTCGCGGCGTTTATTCTTGAGGATGAGACATGCGAGAGACGATCCGCCCGCGGCAAGTCATCGCCTTTGTCGATGAAAACGGTCGCGTGCCGTTTGACGATTGGTTGAGTACGATCCGAGACCGAACGACGCTGACGAGAATCGAGCAGCGAATCGTTCGTGTTCAACAAGGCAACCTTGGCGATCATCGGTCTATTGGCGATGGCGTTTCCGAACTGCGACTGCATTTCGGTCCCGGCTATAGAATCTATTTCGGCGAAGATGGCGACACGCTCGTAATTCTTCTATGCGGCGGCGACAAAAGCGGGCAATCGCGCGATATCTCGCAGGCGAAACGACTTTGGCGAACCTATCTGGAGTCATCTCAATGAGTGTGACCATTCGTGGACGAACGTACCCGACCTTCGATGAAATACTTGTCAAACGCTTCCGCGAAGACCCCGAAGAAGAACAGGTGTTCCTCAACGTCGTGTTGGAGGAGTATCAGGCGGATAACGATCTGCAAACGCTGCTGGCGTGCCTTCGTATCGTCGTAGAGGCACACGGCGGCGTTTCCGAGCTCGCGCGGAAAATCGAGATGCCACGCCAAACGCTCTACAAAGCGCTTTCGGCGCAGGGAAACCCGCGTCTGTCAACCATTGGGAAAATCCTCAACGGCTTGGGGTATTCGCTGTTCCTGAAATCCATGAAAAAACAGGATGACGAGACAACGACCTCGACGAATGAAGTCGCTGCGGCATCCGAACGCCCGTAAGGACGCCGATTCACTTCTTCCACGTCTGCGGCGCGAACAGGATCAGCACCGTATACAGTTCCAGCCGCCCCAACATCATGCACAGGCTGAGAATCACCTTGCCGAGCGCTGGGACGTGCGCGTAGTTGTTCGTCGGACCGACCGTGCCGAGCCCCGGACCGATGTTGCCCATCGCGCTGATGACGGCGGTTGTCGCGCTGACAATGTCCATACCCAACGCCGTCATCGCGCAGGTCGCCACGCCCATGATCGCAATGAACATGAAGAAGAAACCGAGAATGTTCCGCACGATCTCCGGCGGCACAACCGCATCGTCGATTCGCATCGTCTGGATCGCTCTTGGGAGGATCAGTCGCTTCACCTCCATGTAGCCCTGCTTGATCAGCACAAGAAAACGGATGTGCTTTATCCCGCCGCCCGTCGATCCGGCGCAACCGCCGAAGAACATCAGCGTGACCAACAAAAATTGAGACAGGGGGGGCCACACCTCGAAGTCCGCCGTCGCATACCCGGTCGTCGTGATGATCGACGCGACTTGGAACGAGGCGAACCGCAACGAATCGCCGAACGAATCGTACACAGCGGGCGCGCCGTCGACGCGGACCATCGTGTTCCACATGATGAGCGACACGCTGACGAGAAAGACCACGCAGTAAAACCGAAACTCCGCGTTGCGCCAATACGCCTTGATGTCGCCGCGCAACGCCTTATAGTGCAGCGCGAAATTCGCCCCCGACAAAAACATGAAGACCGTGATTACCGTGTCGATGTAGACGCTGTCGTAATGCCCGATGCTCGCGTTTTTCGTCGCAAAGCCGCCTGTCGCCATCGTCCCGAACGTATGACAGGCGGAATCGAACAGGTCCATCCCGCCGAACAGCAGCAGGACAAACTCCACCAGCGAGACGAGAATGTAGACGCCCCACATCAGTTTCGCGGTGACGGCGATGCGCGGCGTCAATCGGTCCGTCTGCGGACCCGGCGCCTCCGCCCGATACAACTGCATCCCGCCGACCCCGAGTAGCGGCAGAATCGCCACGGCAAGCACGACGATCCCCATCCCCCCAAGCCAGTGGGTGAAACTGCGCCAGAACAGAATCCCGTGCGGCAGTGACTCGATTTCGGTGAGGACGGTCGCCCCGGTCGTCGTGAAGCCGGAGATCGACTCGAAGTAACAGAAGATGAACTCGTGGAGTTCGGAACGGTCGGGAGCCTCAAAGACGCCGTGAAAGTAGTACGGCAACGCGCCGAACAACGCGATGGTCGCCCACCCCAACGCGACAACGGCGAACCCTTCTCGGTTGCGGAGTTCGCCGCGCGCGCGCATCAGGGCGAAACGCAGCGTCAGTCCCACGCCGAGCGTCACCGGGAACGCGATCACGAACGCGGCGAGGTCGGTGTCTCCAGTCGCGTAGGTGAAATAGAGCGACACCCCAAGCGGCGCAAGCATCGCAACGGAGAGGAAACTCCACAAGTTGCCGAGCGTGTAGAAAAGTAGTCTGACGTTCATCGCGTGAACCGTCCTTTAACGCCCGGCAAAGAATCGCTCGACGCTTGGAATCGCGTGCGGCAGGCTGAACACGACGACCCGTTGCCCTTCCTTCACCGTGTCCGATCCAGTGGGAATCCGCACCGTGTCGCCCTCGATGATCGCCCCGATAAGCGCGTCCGGCGGGAACTTCACCTGACTGATCGGCTGCTTCGAGATGCGTGAGCCGATTCCGGCGACCATCTCGATCACCTCCGCGTCCACCTCATGGAGCGACGCGACGGCAACAATCTCATCGCGGCGGATCAACCCCAAAATACGGCTGACGGATGTGAGGTGTCGGCTCACCGCGCCGTCGAGCGTCGGGATCGCCGTCAGCATCGGCAGATAACGCGGTTTCTGGATGAGCGGGTAGACGCGCGTCGCGCCTTTCTGCTTCGCGGAGACGCACGCCATGATGTCGATTTCGTCCTCGCCCGTCGCCGAGACAAAGCCGTCCGCTGCGCCGATGCCCGCTTCTTCGAGCGCGTCGTCGTCCAGATAGTCGCCGTGCAGTACCGTCGCCTTTCTCAGGAGCGCGGATGCCGCTTCCGCCTTCGCCAAGTCCGGTTCGATCATCGTGACGTGGACGGAGATTTCTTCCAGCATCTGCGCGAGATAGACCCCGATACGCGATGCGCCCGCGATGATGACGCGGTCCAACAACTCCTCTTCGGGACGGACCGCCGTGCTCAACACCTCTTCAACCGCTTCGCGCGTCCCCACGACGAAGATTTCATCGCCGGGATGGATGATCGTGTCGCCCTTCGGAATGATCGTCCCCCCTTTCGGAACGATCATCCCACCGCTCGAACGCTTGACGGCGGCGATCAGCGCGTTTCGCATCAGCGGCATAGCGCGCAG
>JAQBWJ010000081.1 GCA_027625215.1 Candidatus Poribacteria bacterium | reverse complement strand
CCCGCCGTCACGATGACCCGTTTCGCTTGGAACTCGCCGTCGCTCGTTCGCACGCGGACAGGCGACGACTCGCCCTCAATCGCCTCGACAGCCGACTCTTCGAGCACCGTCGCCCTGTGGCGCTCCGCCAACGCCAACAAGGTGGCGACGCATCGGTCGGCGCGCAGGAAGCCCGTCTCCGGCTCCCACACCGCCACGTCGTCCGGCTCGACGCGGAACTGCGGGAATCGGCGCATCGTCTCGCCCGCCGACCACCGCTCAAACGGCGCGCCGTTCACCGAGAGGCTCTCAATCGAGCGATCAAACGCGGGTATCCCCTCTCGACCGATGACCACGCCGCCCGTCACGGTGAGCAAGTCCGCGCCCGACTCCGCTTCCGCCTCGCGCCACGCGGCGTACGCGGAGGTCATCAGCCGCGTGTAGTACGCCTGCTCGTAAAACATCCGAATGACGCGCGATTCGCCGTGCGAGCTCCCGTTCGCGTGTCCGCGACGAAACCGCTCCAACACGAGCGTCTTCAACCCGCGCCGCGAGAGGTGGTACGCCGCCGCGCTGCCCATGCCTCCGCCGCCGATCACGATGGCGTCGTATGTCGTCATGCCCGCCTACCCGATGTGAAAGGTTCTACCGCGCCGCCGCGTCATCATATCAATTCGGCGCGGTGCACACAAAACGGGGCGAAGGAACGACCCTCGCCCCGTTTTGTGAAAGAGGAAGATTCAGACGGATTAACGCGACTTCAACGCGCCCCATGTGAGCGCCTTCTTGCCGCGCGGATCAACGGAGACGTTCACAACGCCCGCCGTCACCTTCGACGCGCTCACACCGGCGAAACCGCCCTGTCCGGCGATTTCGGAAATCGCGGCGGGGGTCGCCAGCGGAACGTTCGCGCCGTCGATGTAGATGTCGCGGACGCGGTTCGTGCCGTCGGTGATCTGGACGTTGTCGAAGTAGGCTCGGAACAGCCCCGCCAAGTGTTCGTTGGAATCGACCGCCAACGCGACTTCGGTGATCGTCGCGCCGACGAGCGGCGTCAACGCGATGCGACGATGATACCACGCATCGCGGGCGTTCTCGCTCAGATTGGCGTTCGGATGCGCCGAAATGTTGTTCTGGTCAACCGCGCCGGAGTCGCGGAGCGTGCCGCCGCTGGTGGCGAAGTCAACCGCCGCCTTGAACGTCGGGTTGCCGGACGACATCCGCACCTGATATTCCAACTCCATGCCCGCCGTGATCGTCAACGAACCCGACCAGATGCGGACGTAGGCGTGGGCGTGCGTGTCGGCGGTGGGCAATTGCGTTTCGAGTTGCAGCGTCGGGCTGCCGTCGGCGTGTTCGCGGATCGCCGCAAGGACGGGGGCGGTCACGGTCACGACGAGCGTGTCGGTCGCGGTCGCGCCGGAGTTGTCCGTCACGGTGAGCGTCACGGTGAAGACGCCCGCTTCGGCGTAGATGTGCGTGGCGGTCGCGCCCGCGCCGGTCGTGCCGTCGCCGAACTGCCATGCGTAGGTGGCGATGGTCCCGTCGGAGTCGGTCGAAGCCGCGCCGCTGAACGACACGGTCGCGCCCGCGTTCGCCGCTTGGTCCGCGCCCGCCGCCGCGACGGGAGGCACGTTCGCCGCTTGCGCCGTCAGCGTGGAGCCTGTCGTTGTGACCGGGATCACCGCGACGTTGCCGTCAAGAAATTGGGGGTCGTTGATCTTCAGGCGGGTCGCCTTCTGCGCGACGACGGTGAAGGTCATCGTGCCGAGATCGCCCGCGCCGCTCGCCGTCGCGCCGAGCAACGCCACGCCCGCGCGTCGGGACGAGTTCAGACCGTCCGCGTCGCCCGTGATGACGCGCGTGGATTGGGGCGTCGCAAAGGTCGCGCCCGCCGCTTTCATGAAGTTGCCTTCGGTGAAGGAGACGAACGTCAGCGCGGTCGTGTCGAACGCGACGCCGAGTTCCCACCCCGCCACCTCGCCGAATCCGGCGGCGTTGAGCGTGATCGTGACCTGTTCGCCGACGGCGGGCATCGCCAACGTCGTCGGGCTGATCGAAACGGTTTGCGCCTGTGCCAACGAAACCGCGCCGAGAAACAGGGCTGTCAAAACCGCCCCGGTAAATCGTCGGTGAATCTGCATCACTGCCTCCAAGTAATAAGGGAAGTCGTTTAATCTGTGTCCGTCAAATGAGAATGCGAACCCGTCAGAAGCCGTCAAAAAAGTTGAAAACGCCACCGGAACGAGAAGGAAGTTCACCGCATTGGCGACGCCGCGTTTCCCTTATGAAAAAGAAACCTTCAAAAGAGTGTAGCACGCGCGGCGGGAAGGCAACAAGCAAACGACGCCGTTGCGTGAATTTCTTTGGTTAAAAATACAATGCCTCGCTTATGTACGTCGATGGAAAACCCACCACTCGGTTGAAATCGCCGCGAGCGCCGCCAACGCGAACCAACGCCACAGATCGCGGCGATGCGTATCGGACGCCGCCGTACTGACGGTCGTCGTCGCAACGGGCTCGCTCACGCGGCGCGATTCCGGCTCCGACACGTTCACCGCGATCCGTTCGTACGGAACGCCGTCGCGTTCGAGCGTGACAATCCCCGCGAGGTCGGGGGTGAACGCGCCGTCACGGATTTCCGCCGCCTGTCCGTTCGGCAGCCGCGCGATGTACGAGGCGTCGTCGCGCGACCGCAACCGCACAGGCTCGCCCGCGACGCTCGACTCCGGCGCGAGCCGTCGCCCGTTCCGCGCCCATTCGACGACGTTCGACACGAACACGACGGACGCAACATTCAGGGCGAAATCGGTGCGTTGAAAGGCGAAGGCGTCGAACGCGAGGAGTACGACACGGCTCTTCGGCGATTCCCACAGGGCGATCAACGCGGTTTCGCCGATGGCGGCGAGCCGTTGCGCGTCGTCCGTCAGCCTGTACGCGCCGATTTCGGTGAACGCCACCGTGTCGAGCGGGACGAACCGCATCAGCGGGTGTGAGGCGTCCCATGTCGGCGCGGCGGCGGTCGTCGTCCCGACCCGTTCCGCGAAGGGCAACGCGCCGCGCGGATCGATCAACAGCGCGTCGCCGTTCGGGAGCGAGTCCGGCGTCTCGCCGTCGAACACGGTGAGATGAACGTCGTCTCTCGGCAGATAACGCTCCGGCGCGACCATTTCAACGAGTACATTCGGTTGAAGGCGAAACTGGAGATCGCGGTAGGGGTTCTGTCCCCCGACGATCAGGACGCGCAGCGGCGACACCGCCGGGAGCACCGCATAGGCGGCGTTGTCGGTTGGAAAGGCGTCGTCCGCGTTGAGCGTCACGCGGACGGTCGCGTCGGTACGCGCGTCCACCTCGCCCTCGAACGAGACGGAAACCGCGCCGTTCAGGGGCAGTTCGACGGGGCGGACATCCTGCGGGGCGTCGTTCACCCAAAGGGTCGCTTCGACGGTCGCGGCGTCGGGTTGGTCGTTGCGGAGGCGCGTCGTGACGTTGTAGGCGGTCGAAGGGGTGGATCGGCGCGCCGCGACCGCTTCAACGGCGACGTTGCGGAGGGGCTCGCCGAACAGGTGGACGGTCGAGCCGTCGGACTCGTCGGGGGGCGCGTCCGTAAACAGGTGGATTTCGGTGGAGATGCCGGAAGAGATCGCGTCCGCCAACTCCAACGCGGCGGCGACGTTGCCCGCCGAGTCGGTCGGAGAGAGCCCGTTGAGCGCGGCGCGAATCGTCCCCTTGTCCCCGGTGAAGGGCAGCGCGAGTTCCGGCGTCCTTCCGGCGAGCACAACGGCGACGCGCGCTTGACGGGGAAGACCGTCCGCGTAGTCCGTCGCCGCGCGCCGCGCCGCGTCGAACCGCGTCGGGGACACGTCTGTCGCGTTCATGCTCGCCGACCCGTCGAGGACGATCACGACCCGCGCCGCCGATCCGCCCGCCACCGTCAGATAGGGACGCGCCAACGCCGTCACCGCGAACAGCAGCGCCGCCAGTTGAAGGAACATCACCCAGTCCCGGCGCGCTCGTCGGAAGGGCGCGTTCGCGCGGACATCTTCGGGCGCGTCCGTCCACAAGAGGATGCTCGGCACGACGACGCGCGCGCGACGCATTTTGAGCGAGTGCAGCAGCACGATCACCGGAGCGAGCAGCGTCAGCCACCACGCGAGCGGTTCGGCGAAACCCATTTGACGTCACCATGTCGTTGGAAGCGGGGGGCGCGATCTCGGTGGGGATCATCGCGCTCGGGGGGCGGAAATGCAAACGGCGCGAGGTTGAGCCCGCGCCGTTGCCAAGACCGTTGATTCGATTGTCGGCTATTCGTCGTCCGCTTCATCCACAGTGGACGGATCGAAGTCTTCCAACCGTTCGCCGCGTTTGTGCGCCTCAATCTGTTGGAGCAAGTACTCGCCTTCGTGACGGTCGTACTCGAGGACGAAGCGGGCGTGTTCCTCCGCCTTGTCGTATTCCGTCAGTTCCATGTGGATTTTGGCGAGGTATTCGTGCATCTCGCGGAACAGCCCGTCCCACGTCTTTTCCGCCTTCAACTCGAGGAGCGCGTTCGCGTCGCCGATGGCTTCCTGAACAATCGCGTCGAGTTCTTCCTTGTCCGTGCCGTCGGGGTTGTCGTTGTAGGAGCGCAGCCCTGAGATCGCGCTGTCCAAATCTTTATAGGCGCGTTCGATGTTGACCGACGAGCGAAAACCGCTGAACAGCGAACGAAGTTTCAACATCGCGGGGCGCGACCTCCCTCGAAACCTTCGGACCTCGTTTACGAGAAGACGACCGACACGACGCCGTTCGCCAGCGCCGCGTTGAATCGATTGAGCGGCTTGTTCGCGGGACCCCGCGACACGTTTCCGTCCAGATCGAATTGCGAACGATGGCACGGGCAGAGGAACGACGAACTGTCCGCCTGATAGTTCGTCGGGCATTTCGCGTGCGTGCAGATGTTTTCCAACGCGATCACTTCCGACTCGCTCTTGCGGACGAGATAGAAGTCGTACCCGCTGTCCTGAACGCGCGTCACGCCGCCGACCGCCGCCAACTCAGGCAGGTCGGCAACGGGTTTGCGGTAATCGGCGTCGGACGGCGCTTCCATCGATCCCGCGCCGCCGCCGTCCGTCCCCGCGTCCATCGTTCCGCTCAACGCGGGGGCGGATTTGGAGCCGCATCCCGCCATGCCTATGGTAAACAGCGCGCCGCCGCTCACCACGACGGAACGGTTGAGAAAATCGCGGCGCGACACCGATTCGCGTACAGCCATCCGGCGCTCCATATCCTTACGAATGATAGCGATTGGGGTCGTTTTTTATACCCCCGAACCCTAAAAATGAACCGCCCCGGACCTTACTTGACTTCGTACGGCAGTAACGACAGGTGACGCGCGCGTTTCACCGCCTGCGTCAGTCGGCGTTGCCCTTTGACCGACAAGTACGTCGTGCGTCGCGGACGAATCTTCCCGCGATCCGTGATGTACTGACGGATGAACGTCAGGTTCTTATAGTCGATCTGATCTTCGATCTCGGCTTGTTGCTCTTTCGTCAGCCGTCGGCGACGGCGAAATCCTCGAACCAAAGCGGTGCTCCTTGCGTTTATCTCGCGGAATCCGGGCGCAATTTCGTTTACCCTGTGTAGATATCGGAGTGGATTGTATCGCCGAACGTTGCGTCGAGTCAACCTTGAACCCGCGTAAGAGCACGGTCGCAAACGATACGCTCACCCCGCAACATCCCCCTCCTACCCCTTGCGTCATTCAACTTGAGTACAAGACCACATTCATTGTTGCGCGGGTCATCCGACACCAACGTCGCCACCTGTCATTGTGACGGAGCCTCAGTAATGACACCGTTATTACGTTCGTCAGGACGACGCAACAATAAATACAGTGATGTACTCAGTGCTGACACGCACTAATTGTTGCATCTTTCACAGAGGTACTAACCGTGTCATTCTGAGGCTCCGTGCCGAAGAATCTCTAGCCCAACAGTGGTATCGTCACCAGTGTTGATCGGTTGTCGCTGTGGGCTAGAGGTTCTTCGCTTCGCTCAGAACGACACGGCTTAGAGCGTTGAGAAAGATGCAAACTCTAATGCGGTGATGCACTCAGAACGACACGATAGAGGCGTTTTGAAACCACAAAATTAGTGCGGTGATGTAGTCAGTATGAACGACGGCTTCATGATTGCAGACGGGTCGGATTCAGCGCTTCGAAGATCGTTTTTTATCGACCCCCCCTCCTCGATCCTTTTCCCCGCAAAGGGAGGAGAATCGAACGACGCTTTCCATCCGTGTTTACCAGATTGAAATCGCTCGCAACTTTTAGCGAATGTTGAAAGCGCGGCGTTGAACGGCAAGGAGTTCGACAGGACGACGGTGCACGTTCAGCAAAGTTCGTGTCTGGTCGCACGATATATGTGACAAAGATTTCATTGTCGTCACTCCTTGCACCACATGTAATTGATTCATAATGGATGCGAAACTTCTGCGGTATGAACGAGCATTAAAATACGGTTATCCAACTTTACTGGAATGCCAGTATGAGTGTTCTGTCGAAAGGCTACCACGATGGTTGATCTGAAACTTGAAAGTTCGCGCTGCGTCTTCCGACTGCTGTGTGTCGGAGTGCTTGCCCTATGTGTTAATGCGTTCGCAGACGACCGAAAACCGGAGAACTTTGTGAACACACTCGTCCAAGCGCCATCACCTGACACCAGACTTCGCGTCATCATGACCACGGACTTCCCCCCGATTGGCGTTGTCAAGGGCGGCGACGTTCCCAATACCATGAAAAGCGACCCCGATGACATGCAGTCGATGGTTCGTTTCCTTCTGTACTCCAATGAGTTCGACGTGGAAGGGTTGATCGCTTCAGCCGGGACTTTTGCGATGGAAGCGCACAAGAAGAACATCCTCGGCGTCATCGACCGATACGAGCAGGTGTACGAGAACCTCAAGAAACGCGATTCCAACTACCCAACGCCCGACTACCTGCGCTCGGTCACATTCGAGGGGATGGGAAACAATCATGGCATTCCCATTAAGTTTGGACGCGACAAACAACCCGTCACCGAGATCATGGGCGATGGCTTGGACAGCGAGGCGTCCAATGCGATCATCGCAGCCGCCGACAAGGATGACCCGCGACCGATTTGGATCGGCGTCTGGGGAGGTCCCCGCGAGATCGCCCAAGCCGTTTGGAAAGTGAAGAACACACGTAGCGAGGAAGAGCTGAAAGCCTTTATCGGCAAGCTGCGCGTCCACTTGATCGCGTACCAGGACGCGACGCACGGGTGGCTCATGGACGAATTCCCCGACCTGTTCGTCATCTACTCAAGCAAGACCTATCAGGGGATGTTCGGCGGTCGCGACCCGATTTCGGACCTCGCTTGGGTCAACGAGCACATCCGCCACAACCATGGGTCCCTCTGCGACGTGTACCCGCATGAAGGGATGGGCTCCACCGGAGTGTGCGAAGGAGATTCGCTGACGTTCCTGCATCTCGTCAGCGCGAATCGCGGCATCAACGACCCCGAGGACCCCACGCAGGAAAGTTGGGGCGGGCAGTTCAAGCGTGTACCCGGCACGAATCATT
Source organism: Candidatus Poribacteria bacterium (assembly GCA_027625215.1). Classification (GTDB taxonomy): domain Bacteria; phylum Poribacteria; class WGA-4E; genus JAQBWJ01. The sequence goes on along the minus strand of JAQBWJ010000081.1, from coordinate 383 downwards.
ACGTTGATGGGGTCGGCGGCTCCAGCATCTCGAAATGGCGCAACGATTTCCAAAAGGAGTTTGCCGAACGAGCGAACTGGTGCGTCGAGTGATCGGGGACAATCGTACAAGGCGGATGAACGCGCCGATTGGATGCTGCCGTGAGCCGCACAGGTTCCGTCGAGGGCTACACCTGATAGATTCAGAAAGGAAAAGTCATGGTCGCCAATACATTGAGTGTCGCATTTCGAGCTTCGCTGCTGATTATAGCCGGAGTTCTCTCCTCGATTCCGACCACGTACGCGGCGGAGACACCGATGGTGCCCGCATTCCCCGGCGCGGAAGGCTATGGCGCGGTGACGCGCGGCGGCAAAGGCGGACGGGTGATCACCGTGACGAACCTG
>JAQBWJ010000080.1 GCA_027625215.1 Candidatus Poribacteria bacterium | reverse complement strand
GTGCACGCACGGCACACAGGAACCGCAATACCCCAAAGTCAGCCACGCGGACATTCTTGACCTCGAACTGACGCTGTTCGATGAACTGTTGAAGTACGCGCTGGATCGTCCTTACCGACACGGCGAATGAGGCGGTTGCGGCGAAGCGGGGCAGAATGGGGCGACCAGTCGGTCGCCCCTTATGGGTTATCGTTTCAGAGCGCCCCACGTTGCGGCGAGTTTGTGCGACGGTTCCACGTCCAGCGTCGCCGTCAACCCGACCGTCATCAGTTCCTGAACATCGCCCTGAGACAGCGCGACGTTGAACAGCGCGGCGTCGTCCATCAGCCCGTCGTAGGTGCGCGGCTCCCAGAACTGGCTCGCGCCGAGATAGACGGGTTCCTCGTTCGTCAGCATTTCGCCGGAGAACGCCTGCTCCGTGTCAATCTCGCCGTCGATGTAGAGCGTGACCTTCGCGCCGTCGTACGTCGCCGCGACGTGCACCCACCGATTCAGCGGGACGACCACCTTGCTGGGGACGCGCTGACGCGCGTTGTTCAGGACGGGGCGAAACTCCAGGTGCTGGTAGGCGTCGCCGCTCATTAGGAGCGTGTAGACCGAGTACGGCGCGGCGATGCCGAACTCCTTCGTGATGATCCGCGCGTCCTCAGGATAACCGCGCAGATAAACCCACGCGGCGACGGTCATCTCGTTCAGGTTGAGGGAGTCGGCGTGCGGGACGATCACCCAGTCGTCGCCGTCGAAGTCGAGCGCCTGCCCGAACTTGCCGTTGTCCCAGCGCGGCGTGCCCGTGATCGCGCCGTGATTGCCGAACGCGGAAGCGTCATCGACCGTGTTGCCCTCGCCTTCCTCGAATGTCCACGCGGCGACGATCTTGCTGTCATCCAACGCCGCGCGAACGGTGATCGTCCCGGCGCACATCAGCGCGAGCGTCAAACCGATTCGCCTTTGAATCATGCCCATCGACCTCCCCCATATTCGGATTTTACGACAATATATACGACAATATATGAGCCTACACTTTGCTAACGTACGGAAACGGCGTTGTCAATCCCGATTGCCTCCCCGTCGGCGCGTGGCGTATAACTTAATCGGGCAGACCAACCGGACTAAAAAAAGGCGGATTCCCACGCATGACGCAACCCATCGACCGACGCCCTGTTGTCGTCTACGACGGCGAGTGCCCGTTCTGTCGCCGACAGGTCGCCGCGATCCAACGACGCGACAAACACGGCGTCTACGAGTACGCGCCGAAGCAGACGCCCGGACTGCTCGACCGTTTCCCTCAACTCCGCGACGAGGAGTTCGGCAGCGGGATTCGCCTCGTGGGGCTGGACGGAGCGGCGCGGACGCGGTGTACCACATCTGGCGGCGTCTGCCGCTCACCCGCTGGATCGCGTGGGTCTACAACGCGCCGGGCATTCATTGGGTATCCAACCGCGCGTACGGTTGGATCGCCGCGAACCGCTTCCGTTTGATCAAACCCGAAGACTGCGACGGCGTTTGCGAAATCCCTCCCAGACCCGCCCCACGACCCGTTTCCCACGCCGACGACTAAACGCCGACCTCGTCAACTTACCTTTAAAAAAGTGTTGCGGTTATGGTTTTGGTGTAGTAGATATGGGAGAAGTTAAGTCAAAACAGCGAGGTCGCATGACCGTTTGCGACCTTCGATTCTTAATTGCTTCTGGAAGGAAGAAACACATGAAGCGACTCGTGACGCTCGTGACCGGGATGGCGTTGGCAGTGGCGGTTACTGTCCCCCTGATGGCGCAATCATGGCCCAGCGGTGAGTGGAAGGTCGCCGTCATTTCGACAGACGACGCCGTTCACGCGGCTGAAGCGAAGGCGACGCAAGACGGCAATATGTGGACGATCACGGCGGGCGGCGACGACATCTGGAACGCTGCCGACCAATTCACCTACGTCTACAAAGAAGTCAGCGGCGACGTGGATGCGGCGATCGTGGTCCATTCGCTCGAACTGACGAACGACTGGTCGAAAGCCGGGGTCATGGTTCGTCAGACGCTCGAGCCGGGATCGGTCAACGTCTACGCGGCGACGCGCGGCGCGAACAATCTCGTGACGTTCCAACAACGACCCGTCGCCGACGCCGCCTGCAGCAGCCGACGGCTGATCCAAGACGGCGACTATCAGGGAATGCCGGTCGGCATTCGCCTCATGAAGTCCGGCGACGTGTTCACGGGCGACTACGGCAACGGCGGCGTGAACTGGTCGGGCAACCCGATGCACAACGACGGCACGCCGACCGGCGCATACACCGTGTCGTTCACCGCGCCGTACTACGTCGGCATCGCGGTGACCTCGCACACGGCGGGCGTCATCGCGGAAGCCGTCGTCGAAGTCATCAACGACGTGACGACGGCGGTCGAACCGGCGGGCAAACTCGCCACGACCTGGTCGACGTTGAAGAAGTAACCCGAATCGGCGGACGATGAACCGACGCCGTATTCAAACCCGGCGTCGGTTTGTCATTTTTCAAGGAAGGGAGACACGAGGGCAATGCGGCCAATCGCAACACTCACTGCGCTGACGGTGGTTGCCGCTACCCTGTCGGTGCTGCACGCATCGGCACAGGACAAGATCGGCAACTGGAACGTCGCGGTGATCTTCACCAACGACGCGCAGCATCAGGCTCAAGGCGGCGCGGGACTCAAGGACGATCTGTTCACCATTCGCGCGGGCGGCGACGACATCTGGAACGCCGCCGACCAGTTCACCTTCGTCTATCAGGAGGTCTCCGGCGACTTCGACATGTCGATCGCCGTTCATCGGCTCGAACGGACGAACGATTGGTCGAAGGCGGGAATCATGGCGCGTCAGACGCTCGAACCCAACTCGGTCAACGTGTTGGCGGCGACGCGCGGCGCGGAAAACCTCGTCACGTTCCAGCAACGCCCCGTCGCGGGCGCAGCGAGCACCAGCCGTCGCATCATTCAAGACGCGCCGGGGTTCGCCTTCCCGGTCGGAATTCTGTTGAAGAAGACGGGCAACGTCTTCTCCGGCGACTGGAGCGAGGGCGGCGACACGAACTGGAGCGGCGATCCGCGCCACAACGACGGCACGCCGACCGGGATGTACACGGTCAAGTTCACCGATCCGTACTATGTCGGAATCGCCGTGACCTCGCATACGGCGGGCGTCATCACGGAAGCGGACGTGGAAGTGCTGGAGGCGTCGTTCGCGCTGGCGGTGCAGCCCTCCGGCAAAGCGGCGACGACATGGGGAGCGTTGAAAGGCTCCGCGCGATAACGTCATCGCGATTCGATCAAAACGCTGAGGGGGGTGGGAAACGACTCGCCCCCGTCGTTTGTACGTGCGACGATGACTGGTCGGACGCAAGCCGCTGTGATAAGATGGGGCGGTTTCGATCTCAAACGCACATCCTCCGACCCTCCGACCCCCCCAATCCCAACACGCTAAGGGCGACGCGCATGGCGACGACCATCACCGACATGATCGCGCGAGACATTCGCTTCCCAACGTCCCGCCACCTCGACGGCTCCGACGCGATGAACCCCGACCCGGACTACTCCGCCGCCTACGTCATCCTCAAAACAGACCGCCCCGACGGGCTGGAGGGTCACGGGCTGACGTTCACCATCGGGCGCGGCAACGACATTTGCGTCGCGGCGATCATGGCGTTGAAGCCGCTCGTCGTCGGCAAGACGATGGAGGAGATCGCCGACGACATGGGCGGGTTCTGGTCGCACATCACGGGCGACAGCCAGTACCGCTGGCTGGGTCCTGAGAAGGGCATCATCCACCTTGCGACGGGGGCGGTCGTGAACGCCGTGTGGGACTTGTACGCCAAGCGCGAGCGCAAACCTCTTTGGAAACTGCTCGCCGACATGACGCCGCAGGAGCTCGTCAACTGCATCGACTTCCGCTACATCACGGACGCGCTCACGCCCGATGAGGCGCTCGCCATCCTTGAAGCGAACGAGGACACGAAAGCCTCGCGCGTCGCCGAGATGGAACGGCGCGGTTTCCCCGCTTATACAACGTCGGTCGGCTGGCTCGGCTACTCGGACGAGAAGGTGCGCCAGCGTTGTCGGGAGGCGCTGGCGGAAGGCTGGACGCACTTCAAGATGAAGGTCGGGCGCGACTTGGAAGACGACCGCCGCCGCGCGTCGATCATCCGCGAGGAGGTCGGCTGGGGCAACTCCCTGATGATGGACGCGAACCAGTACTGGGGCGTGGAGGACGCCATCGACCACATGAACGCGCTCGCCGAGTTCAACCCCATGTGGATCGAAGAGCCGACCAGCCCAGACGACATCATCGGTCACTCGGCGATCCGCGCGGCGATCCACCCCATCGGCGTGGCGACGGGCGAGCACTGTCACAACCGCGTCATGTTCAAGCAGTTATTGCAGGCGGAGGCGATTGACTACTGCCAGATCGACTCGTGTCGGGTGGGCGGGGTGAACGAGAATCTGTCCATCCTGCTGATGGCGGCGAAGTTCGGGGTCCCGGTGTGTCCGCACGCGGGCGGGGTTGGCTTGTGCGAGTATGTGCAGCATTTGGCGATCTTCGACTTCATCGCCGTCTCCGCGTCGCTGCGTGGACGGGTGCTGGAGTACGTCGATCACCTTCACGAGCATTTTCTCGACCCCGTCACGATCCGAAACGCCGCCTACATGCCGCCAACCAAGCCGGGATACAGCATCCAAATAAAGCCGGAGTCGTTGGAGCGGTACGAGTTTCCGAACGGGGCGGAGTGGGCGTCGTGAGTTGTGCCACGCGACAATCAAGTTGTCCGACCCCTTCTTAACCTTCCCCTGCAAGGGGAAGGGATCGTTTCGCGCGTCCCGTCACCCGTTGAGAGGGCATCTCCGGGGTTCCTTCTCCCTTGATGGGACAGGGCTAGGGTGAGGATGGTCGAACTCGCGCAACGCGCCTCCGAAACAACCTATGGGAAAGACCCTTGACCATTCGATGAACCAACAGGAATCCAACGGCGGGCGTTTCGGGACCTTCGGCGGGGGGTTCACGCCCGTCACGTTGACGATTCTCGGCGTCATCATGTTTTTGCGGTTTGGGCAGGTGGTGGGTCAGGCGGGGATTTTCCAAGCGCTCCTGATCGTCCTCGCCGCCAAAGCGATCACCCTGCTCACGACGCTTTCCCTCTCCGCGACGGCGACGAACACCCGCGTCGAGGGCGGGGGCGCGTACTTCCTCATCAGTCGAAGTTTGGGGGTGGAGGTCGGCGGAGCCATCGGGATCGTCCTGTTTCTCGCGCAGGCGACATCGGTGGCGATGTACGTGCTCGGCTTCACGGAAGCGTTGGTCGATATCCTCCCCGCCGGATTCCTCTCCGCCCGCGCGATTGCGACGATCATCAACCTGATCGTGTTCGCCAGCGTCTTTATCGGCGCGGGGTGGACGATCAAGTTGCAGTACGGGATTCTCGCGGCGTTGGGCGTCTCGCTGCTGTCGTTCCACATCGGCGCGGGGATGCGCTTCGACATGAGCAACGTGACGGCGAACTGGTCGCCCGGTTACACGGAGGGCGTCAACTTCCCGATCATGTTCGCCCTGTTTTTCCCCGCCGTGACGGGCATCATGGCGGGCGCGAATATGTCCGGCGACCTGAAAAGCCCCGCTCGCGCGATCCCGCTCGGAACGTTGTCCGCCATCGGCGTCACGGCGCTTATCTACCTGAGCCAAGCCCTCATTCTCGGCGGAGCCACGCCCCGCGACGCGCTCATCACGAACAACCTCGTCATCAAGGAGATCGCGCTTGTCGCATGGTTGGTGACGATGGGCATTCTCGCCGCGACGCTTTCGTCCGCGCTCGGCAGCATGATGGGCGCGCCGCGCATTCTGCAAGCGTTGGCGAAGGACGACGTGTTTCCCATTCTGAAACCGTTTGCGCGTCAGTTCGGGAAGAACCGCGAGCCGCGCGTCGCGACGGTCGGGGCGTTCGCCATCGCGCAGGGCTGTATCCTGATGGGCGGGTTGGACGCCATCGCGCCGATCATCACGATGTTCTTCATGATTACCTACGGCATGATCAACCTCGTCACGTTCTACGAGTCGATCACGAAGAACCCCAGTTATCGCCCGCGATTCAAGTACAGCCATTGGTCGACGGCGTTGCTCGGCGCGGTGGGCTGCGGCATTGCGATGCTGCTCATCAACCCGCTTTGGGCGATTGGCGCGTCCGTCGTGATGTACGCCGTCTACTGGTACGTCAGCCGCCACGAGATCGTCGTCCGTTGGGGCGACATGCGCGGCGGCATCGCCTATGAACGGGCGCGCCAAAACCTGTTGAGTCTGGAACGGTGCCCCGTTCACCCCAAAAACTGGCGACCGACGCTGATCGCCCTGACCGGCGGCGCGCACAACCGCGCGCATCTCGCCGTGTACGGACACTGGCTGACGGCGGGCCACGGCATCCTGACGCTGGCGAACATCATGGTCGGCGACGTGAACGAGCTCGCCGACAGCCGCGAGACGCAGGAAAAACTGTTGCGCGACTACATCGAGGAGCACGACTTGCAGGCGTTTCCCTCCGTCACCGTCGCGCCGAACCTGACGGACGGCATCCGCGCGTTGGTGCAGTGCTACGGACTCGGCAGCCTTCGCCCCAACACGATCCTGCTCGGCTGGAGCCGCGACGAAGACCGCGCCGAAACGTTCGGCAGAACGCTCCGCACGCTCGCCCGATTGAAGCGCGACATCGCCGCCGTCCGAACGAGCGCGAGCGGCGTGACGCGGTGGATCCCCCCTGACGGGACCATCGACGTGTGGTGGCGCAGCGGCAAAAACGGCGAACTGATGGTGCTGATGGCGCATCTGCTCCACCAAAACAGGGAGTGGCGCACCCGTTCCATCCGCGTGATACGCATGATCGAGGACGAGTCGGGGCGCGAAGAGGCGACGGCGCACTTAGGCGGGTTGATCGACTCGGCGCGCATCACCGCGACGCCCGTCGTGGTCGTCTCCAACGATGTGGACACCGCGATGCGGACCGCCTCCGCAAACGCCGCCGCCGTCTTCGTCGGCTTCGAGCCGCCGGAGGAAGGTCGGGAAGTGGCGTTTCTGCGGCGGATGGACGCGATGACCCACTCGCTGCACACGGTTATCTTTGTGGACAGTTCAAGCGGCGCGGTGTTGGAGGCGTAAGTCGTGTCGCCGCGATTGTCGCGCTTCCCTCCCCGCGTAGGTTCCTCCCGCCGAAAGACGTGTTATGATCACGGGCGGCGGACGACACCTATTTTTCACCTCCCGGAGAACACGTCATCATGGCGACCAAATATCGCGCCGCCGTCATCGGATGCGGCAACATGTCCCACAGTCACGCGACGCAGTACCACCAGTTCGAGGACGTGGAACTCGTCGCCTGTTCCGACATCAGCGACGAAGCGTTGGGACGCTATAAAGAGCGTTACGGCGTCCAAAACACCTACAACGACTATCAGGAACTGCTCGACAAGGAAAAACCCGACTTGGTGAGCGTCTGCACATGGGTCGCGCTGCATGTGCCGATCACGATTGCCTGCGCGGAGGCGGGCGTCAAAGGCGTCATCTGCGAGAAGCCGATGAGCGACCGGATGCCGCTCGCCACGCAGATGATCGACGTGTGCGACGCTCACGGGACGAAACTCGCCATCGGACACCAACTCCGTTTCGACGGACCTTACGTCAAGACGAAGCAACTGCTCGCTGAAGGCGTCATCGGCGATCTCGTCAAGATTCACGGGCTTTGCGAAGGCGGCGACCTGATGGACAACGCGACCCACACCGTCGATCTGATGAACTGGTTCGCGGACGACTCCCCCATCGAGTGGGTGATGGGGCAGATTCATCGCGGCAAGGCGGGGTTGAAGTTCGGGATACCCGCGCTGCAAGACTCGCTCGGATACTGGAAACACGAGAACGGGGTACGCGCGTTTCTAGAGGCGGGGAGTTTCACCGCGAAGGGCTACCA
>JAQBWJ010000079.1 GCA_027625215.1 Candidatus Poribacteria bacterium | reverse complement strand
CGGAGGCGAAAAGCCGCCCCGATTGCCGCCGCCACCACCGCGACGACCACCGCCGCCGCCTCCACCGCCGCCCGCGCCGAAGGAGAATCCCTGCATCGTGAGTCGCTCGGTGGGGACGTTTTCACCTTCGCCTTCGCCGCGCAGATCGACGCCGTCCGCCGTAATCGCCGCGACGGTCATGTTGCCGACCTTCTCGCCCTGTTCAACGTAGAAAGCGTCGCCGCCGCCCATCCGTGTGATGAGCGCGCGCCACGGACGCGGCGTTTCCGGCGTTTTGATTTTGGGAGCCGCGCCCATCATCGTCGCCAAAAAATCGTCTACGGCGCTTGCTTCCTCCTCCGCTGCGGTCGGTTGGGCGCCGGGTCCGACGACCATCACCAGCGCGAACTGCGGTCCCGGCTGCGGCGGCGACCATCCCAGTTTGCGGAACAGGTTGTTCTCCGTGACGATGTTGTAGTAGTTCTTGTCCGCCACGCTTGCCTGAATCGTCGCGGCGACGGTCGTCCAAGCCGCGAGCGTCAGAACGGCGATCAGATGTTGAAATCGTGTTTGTCGCATGGTCGTTTTTCCCGTCCCTTCCCCGCACTAAAGTTGAAATGAGGGTGTCGTTTTTTAGGAGACCAGCGCGTCCGCCTGAATCGTCAAATCGACGTTCAGCGACGGTTGGTCCGCGTTGTCGATGCCGAGTCGGATGCCCGTGACGCGCATCCACGGCAGGTCGTTTTCGAGCTGATGAATGAAGTTGACGAGTTGACCGAGGTCCGCCTTGAAGTTGAGCGTCGCCGTGAACGACTGGGGCTGCGTCGCGCGCGTCCCCTGCGTCAAGTCGGCGATGCGCCACGCCGTCCGCACAAGTTCCGCCTCGTACGCCCGAATCTGAACCACTTCCGGCGATTTGGGCGGTTCCACCTTCGCTTCGCCGTCCGGTTTTTCGGCGACCTCTTTGCCGTCGGACGCTCCCTCTTCCATCTTGGCGTCTTCCGCCGATGCGTCGTCCGCCGCCGCGACCTGCTCCTCATTGGCAGGATTGACGGCAGGATTGACAGGCGTGTTCGTCGGTTCGGGCCTCGGGGGCGGTTCGGCGTTGACCGATTCGTTGTCGCCGTCGTCGTTGTCCGCGTTATCGCCTTCGCCGCCTTCGGGCGTTTCCGGTTTGGGCGCTTCCGCCTTGAGAACCTCCTCGATCTGCGCGTCGGACAGCGGCATCCCGCCGTTGTGACGCATCAGTTCGACCAGTTTGCGCTGCTGATGGCGCGGGAGCGACGGAATCGCGGGGAAAGGCGCGTTTTCGTACGTCACCGAAGCCGGGTCTGTCGCGCTTTCGGGGATGTGCGCCAACGCCGCCTCGAAGTGCGCCTTCATCAGATTGCTGACGATCCGGCTCACCGACGGCTGCGATTGAATCGCGGCGGCTCGGATGGCGGTGTCCTCGTACTCCGTCAGGGCGAGGCTCTTGTCGTCCAGCCGCTTTTCGAGGTCGCCGCGAGCCGCGCGTTGAATGGTCGGGTCGTTTTGCGCGAACGAGACGAGCGTTTCAAGCGCGAGTTTCAGTTTCTCCGCGTCGTCCGCCGCGAGCGCGGAATCGACTTCGCGGAAGTGCGTTTGCAGTTGGGTCGTCGTCGCCGAGTCGGGGCGAAGGACGGGAGCCGCCGCCGCTTTCTTCGCCGTCCCGCGGCGGGTCTGTTTCGGCGGATCGACCTTCAACTGGTCGATCTTTTGGATGCCCGTCTGTCCCGCGAGTTGGGCGATTTTGTACGCCATCATCGTGTCGAGCGTCGCGCGGTTTTCCTCGAACAGTTGTCGCTTGCGCTGACCCAGTTCGTCGATGGCCAAGACGAAGCGGTTCAGATAAATGAAGTCCGCCGTCGCCTCGTCGATGGTGAGGTCGCGCCGCAACTGCGCCGCCGAAACGCTCGCCAGCCGACGTTTCCCTTCCTCCGTCTCGATGCTGTACAACTCCTTCATCTTCTCGATAACGGGCGCGGGGACGGTTCCACCCGCCATCCCGACCTCTTCTTGAAGGAGTCGTCGCGCCTGCACCAAGTCCGGCTCCAGCGACGCCATCATCCTCGCGTCTTCGAGCTCCTTGCGCTTCGCCGCGACGTTGCCGCTGCCGCCGAACACGCTCGAGATCTGAAACGCCGCGAACAGCACGACGACGATGCCGATAGCGATCAACAACAACCGCTCGCTGCGCTCTTCAACCGTATCGCCTAAATTGATCCTGAACTGCATGTAAGCCGCTTTCCCGCGCGTCGAGATGTCACCCTAATAACTACGTTGGTGAAAACTTAGTCGCCGTCAGTCGTTTCGGTCGTGGCGGTCACTCTGACCGCGCCTCGAACGCGGTCGCCGTCAGCAGCCGGGACGTAGACGCCGCCGCGCGGTGTTTCTTCCGTCGTTTCGACGCTTTCGCCTTCGTCGGCTTTTGCGTCGTCAGCCGTTTCGCCATCATCGACGGCGACTCGCACTGCTTCGGCGCCGGAAACTCGGATCTGTCCGCCTTCCCTCAAAACGGTGTTCCCTCCCGCGTTCAGCGTCGCCCCGTTTACTCGGATCGATTGCGGACCGCCACCGCCTGCGCCGCGCGCGCTGTTTTCCAGCGACCCGCCTTGATTGTTCCCGCCGCCACCTGCGCCGCGATTCCCACCGCCGCCACCGCCACCTGTGCCGCGATTGCCGCCGCCTTGAAAGTTGCCGGGACCGCCGCCGGGAACGTTGCCGCGTCCGCCGCCACCGCCTCCGCCCGCGCCACCGTTTCCGGCGACCTGACCCGCGCCCTCGCCGCCGACCGTCGTGCCGATCTGTTTCGCGGCGAGAATGTTCGCGTTTTCCGCGAGTTTCATCGACAGGGTGAACTGGCGCACGGGGCGATTGTTCTTCTCCTGCGTCGTGATCTGTCCCGGCGTCACGTTCGTAAACCAGGGCGACCGTCCGATCTTCGTCACCGCTTCGGTGAGCGCGTCGTGCGATTCCGCCTCGAAACTGGCGGTGACGGTGCCGTTCGTTTCGACCATGAACGAGGTGACGGCGATGGGGCGTCGGTCGGGCATGAGCGCGGTCAGTTCGCGCAGCACGTCGAGCACGCCGTACTCCGGCTCTTTCAAGTGCGACATCGCCTGCATCTCGCCGAGCGTCTTCGCCGCCGCCGCGCGTTCCGTCTGATACTGGCGGATTTCGCTGTCGAGCGCGTCCACCTTGTCTTTCTGATAGGCGTTGATCTGCCCCGCGCCGAACCACATCGCCAGCATCACCGCCGCCGCCGAACCCGCGTACGCGCCGAGCCGTCGCGTTCGGTCGACTTGAGCCTTTTTCTTCTTCTCCGTGAGCGGGATCAGGTTCGCGTCGATTTCCTCGTTCAACGCTTGCAGGGCGATGCCGATGGCGTTCCCATAAACCGTCCAGCCGTCCGTCATCGTGTCCAGCGGACCCTCGTTCTCGCAGAGTTCGCTGCGACCGCCGACATGCGTCGTCACGCCGAACTGGTCGCGGATGAGCGCGGCGAGCGTCATGGAAGGCGACGAAGGGGAAGGCGCAACCGCGTCGTCGGCGTCCGTCTCGTCGTCATCCGTGTTGACCGCCTCGAACCGCAAGTTCGCGCCGTCGCCCCACAACCAGATTTCGCTGAACGGCACGTTGGTTTCGTCGCCGCCGTTGCCGCGCTGGATCGACAGGATCGTCCGTCGCAGTTCCGCCAGCCATCGACGCACCGCGTCGTTCGGGTCTTGCTCGAACTGCGTCACGCCGACGGGCAGGTTCCGCGTGAACGTCACGAGCCCGTTCCGCATCAACGCCATGTCGGTCGTTTCGTGATTCACGTTCAGCACGAGAAGCGTCCGCTGGTCGCTTTGCGCCTTCAGCAGCGTGGACACCCCGAAGATGGAGGGGATCACGCCAATCGGCTTGCCGCCCGCCTCACGGACGGGTTGCAGCAGTTCGTTCACGTCGTCCAGTCGCGCGGCGAACAGATCGACCCGAAGCCCGCCTTCCGCGCGCCGTTCGTTGAAGAAGTCGTAAACGAAGGTGTCCGGCTCGAAGGGAAGTTCGTTTTCCGCCTGAAGTTCGATCACTTCTTTGAGCGCGGCGACGCCGAGTCCGGTCGGAAGTCCGGTGAGATGGCGCGGCACCAACTGAGAGCGCAGGATCGACACGACGCAGTCGCCGCGCGCTCCGGCGGCGTTCATCGCCTGTTTGACGGCTCCCGCCAGATCGTCGCCTCTGTCCGCCGAACCGACGCGGTTCACCTGAAAGCCGGATCGACCCTGCGCCAGATCGACCACTTTCACGCTGCCGATGCCGATGTCTACCGCGAAAATGCGTTTTCTCGCCACCTTATTTTGTCTCCGTTGCCGAGAGAGAGGGCGCGTCGCCCCCCGTTAGATCAGTTCACGCGCCAATATCGAGTCGTCACCTCGTCGCCGCTGCGATCCAATACCGCGATAATCGTCGTAAGCGTCTGCCCGTTTTGGTCTTGCCCTGCCGCTTCCACCCGAAACACTTGGGCGCGATAGGTAATCTGACCCGCGATCTGCTGAAACGTGTCGTCGTCAATCTGTTGAATGTCGAGCAACGCCCCGATGTTGGTGAACCCGGAGCTCTGTTGCTGTTGCCCCGCTTGCGCCGCGCCTTGTTGTTGCGCCGTGTTCGCGCGCGCGTCGATGATCGCCTGCGCCTTCTGCGGGTCCATGTTCGACAAGAACCCCAGCACCTCCACCGACGCCGTGTTGATGTTCACCAGACCCTCAATCGTGTCGTCGTCCGTGATCGTCGCCTTGTCGATCACCTGCTTGATTTCGTCGCGCGTCAGCAGCGTCACGTTCGTCAGATTGTCCACGCTGCCGAAGTTGCCGTTCGCGTTGCGATAGCGAACGATGGACTCGCCAAGCCCTTGATCGATCCCGTTCACGTTGCCGAGCGCGTTCGCGTCCGCCGTGTTGATGTTGACGGTGTTGTTCTGTCCGTCGGTGCTCAACTGGTTGCGGAAGCCGTCCAACTTCTGCGAGGGCAACGCCACGTCGAGCAGGTCGCCGATGGAGTCGAGCGTGTTGTTGTCCCGATACTGGACGAAGGCGTCCGCTTCCTCATCCGACAACGCCTGACTTCCGTTGTCCAACGTCAGCCCGTCTCGGATCGCGTTCGCGTCGGCGCTCGTGATGTTCACCCGGTCTTCGCCGCCCGAACGCTCATTCTTATCGACGGAATAGACGGTGAGAAGGTTGATTAACGGCGTCGATTGTTGAGTCGGCGCGCCGGTCGTTGCGGTCGGCGTCGTTGTCGCGGCTCCGTAGAGAATGTTGGTCGTCATGCCCTCCACGCGGGCGAGGTCGCCGATGGTGCGAAACGGTTGCGTGCCGCGCGCGTCGACAATCGCCTGCGAGAGCGTTTGCGCCTGTTCGCCCGCGCCCGCGCTTTGCAACACGCTTTGAAGGTTCGCCTGCGTCGCCGTGTTCGCGTTGATCTTGGCGGCTTCATCCGTCGCGGTGACGGTGTACGGGTGCGTCTTCGTCGTCACCGTCGGGTCGAGAATCTCATTTTCGATCTGCTGCGCCCACTCGTCGTCGGTGGAGTCCTGCGGCGTTTCGTCCGCCGCCAGCGTGCGGATGAACTGCGCGATGCCCGCCTTCGCCGCGAACTCGACCTGCGTGCGGCTGACGATGTTCTCCGCCATCTTGCGGTCGAGCATCACCGTATAGAGGTACTCCGTCGCCAGAATCGACAGCACCGCCATAATCCACAGCGTTGCGACGAGCGAGAGACCTTTGTCGTCGCCGAACCGTTGATTGAATCGACGTTTAACCACCGGGACCACCGCCTTGTCCGCCGCCCCCGCCTTGACCTCCGCCACCCTGTCCGCCTCCACCTTGCGCGCCTTGAGCTCCCTGAGCCCCGCCCGCGCCCTGAGCCGCGCCGCCTTCAATCGTCGTCATCAATTTCGCGGTGGAGGAACGGGTGTGCGTGCCGGGCAGAATCGTCGCGTTGTTGTTCGACGAGGACGCCGCCGCCGCAGCGGTCGTCGCGGGGTCTTCCACCGTCAGCGACATGCGGACGACGGACGGGATGCCCTGTTCTTCGACCAGCCACGTATCCACCCACTGCTCGCCGTCCCAAAACAGGAAGTTCAGCGAGCGGGCGTTATCGACAATCACGTCGATCTGCGCTCCGGCGTCGTACAGCGTGATGATCATGTTTTCGGGGTCTTGCAAAAACGCCTCCCCGAACGCTTCTTCGAGGTTCAACGTCGTCGAGGTGATCCGAATCAACGACTGCTCCAGGAGCTCTTCTTCCGTCGCGTTCGGGTTGGGATTCAGGATGTTGTCGGGGTTCGGGGCGATGAGGTAGGCGACGCGCACGAGGTCGGTCTGCGTCGTCTGAGTCGCGGCTTCCTCTTCCTCAGTGGATGTGCCGGACGATTGACGGCGGCTCGGCGGCAGGTCGGACAGGGGTTCCGCGAGGTCGGTTTCCGCCTCCGCGTCAATCGTCGTCACGAAACTGATGATGTCGAGCCCTTCCGTTTCGAGCTCGCCGGGGATGTCCTCGAAGTAGAACTGCAAATCGGTGTCGTTTTCGGAGGTCAGCGAACTCTCCAAATCGCGCGTGATCTGCACCAACCCCTGACGTTGGTTCCGCGCCAACGACAACTTCGTCGCGTCTTTTTGATAGACGTTGATGACATGCGAAAACGACGAATACGCGACCCCCGCGATGATGACGAGCACCATCATCGCCAAGAGGAGTTCAACGAGCGTGAACCCGTCGTCGCGCCGCAGAGAATATTGGATTTTTGTCATTTTGAGGCTCCGTGCCGAAGAATCTCTAGCCCGAACGGTCGCACCATGATCTCGGTTCAACTCGTTGGCAAGAGGTTCCCTTCGGCTTCGCTCAGGACAGGCTTCGGCAGTAGCCTCAGAACGACACAATAGAGGCGACGGGGAAACCGCATCAATAAGTGCGGTGATGGACTCAGAATGACATATCAGGGGCATGGAGTTTCTCAGACACGTTCGTATAGTACGAATCACTTTGGAGCTCCTCCCTGCGCGAGCGGGTCGGTCGCCGTCGCCGCTCTGTCGGCGAGGTACGTGCGGATCGAGAATTCGCGTTGCTGCCCCGCCTCCATCCACGCGACCGTCACGACGCAATCGTACAGCCCGTCCAGTTCGCCCTGTTGGGTGATGCTCGTCGCCCATGTGACGGCGGAGCCTTCCTCAAACTCGCCCTGCGCCTCGCCGACTTCTATCGGGGTGATCGACTCCAACTCCGCCATCTTGTCGCGCGCGAGATATGCCGCCGTCGTTCGCCCGTCCGAGACGGCGCGGGTGCGCGAGCTCGCCGTGAACGCGTACAGAATGACGGGCAGGATCAACCCAAGAATCGTCAACGACACCAGGATTTCTAGCAGCGTGAAGCCGCCGTCCGAGCGACGTTGGTCTGTTTGAATGGGTTGCATGAGGTGGTCTCTTTGTCCCCGGGGCGTCACAGTTGGAGGGCGTCGAGTCCGAGTGAGGTCACTTCGTCTTCGCTCAACTTCCGCACGACAGAACGGGAGGCGTCGCGCGGAATGTCGATCACAATCGCGCGACCTTCCACGTTGACGAGGTAGATGCTCGCGGGTTCCGCCGCGCCGCCGATGCCGAACTGCACGTACTCCATGCCCGCGTCGAGCGTGTTCACCAGTTGATCGCGGTCTACCTGCGTCATCGCCAAGTCGACCGCCTGCACGAGTTTCTTCGCTTGCCCGATCACCCCCGACGCGCGGGTGGTCGTCAGGTCTTCCAGCGTCGCTTCGGTTTCTTCGCCCTCTTCGGTCGCTTCGTACAACGCGCCGATCCCGACCGTCATCGACAGGTCGCCCTGTTCCAATGCGGACGCCTTCGAGAGCCAATACTGGTCGTTGTCGAGATCGAACACGACCACGTACGACACTCCTTCGGTCTGCGACACGTCCGACGCGAACAGGCATAGGCTCAGGATCGATTCGCCCGCGACGAGCAACTTCCGGTTC
>JAQBWJ010000078.1 GCA_027625215.1 Candidatus Poribacteria bacterium | reverse complement strand
ACAGTCGGAGGCGGTATACACATCGAACGGCGCGGGATCGCCCATCAGAATCTGCCGCGCGAAGTAGTATAGCGTCCAGAAATCGCCGCCGCCGTGACCCGTGCTCCGCGCCAACTCGCCGAGTTCATCCCAATTCGGCTTGATCGAAAACTTCGGCGCTTGACCCGCCGCCCCCAATCGCACCCGCAGATCGCCGTCCACCAACTCCGACGCGGCAAGCGTTCCCCACAGCCGTTGAATGTGGGTGTCGTTCGTCGTCGCGCCCATCAGGTTTCGGACGATGGAACCGTTCTCCATATGGATCAACGACGGCGTGATCCCTCCCATCCCTTCCGACGCGCTCAAAGGATATCCGGCAAGCGTCTGTCCGGCTGAAAACGCCGTCACCTTGACGGGGCGCAATCCGGTAATGTTCATCACCGCGCCGAACGAATGCGTATTGTAATAGTGGAAGTTCAACCAACTGCGCCACGAGTGCGCCTGATTTCCCGGTTTAATCGGTGTCCCGTCGATGTAGGTATACGCGAGTGTCCGGCATTCGTGGACGTATTCATACTCGGCGTACATCAACTCGCCGAACAGCCCGTCGCGCCATTTCCGCGCCAGCCACGAGTTCGGTGCGTTGAACGGGTAGTTTTCGGCGAGGTTGTAGACAAGCCCGCTTGCTTCAACCGCGTCAACGAGCCGCACCCCCTCCGCCATCGTGTGAAACGCCGTTACTTCGGAGAGAACGTGTTTTCCCGCTTTGAGACAGCGGATCGCGTCGTCCGCATGAGCCGGACAAAACGTGGCGACAACCACCGCGTCGAAGTCGGCGGCGAGAAAGGCGTCCGCATCCTCGGTGACGAGCGCGTTCGGGTTCAGTTCGGCGAAGCGGTCGCGCATGTGCGCGTTGAAATCGCAGCCCGCAACGACGTCGATGTTCAGGGCTTCACACGCGCGAAAAAAGGTCAACCCGCGCCCCAGCCCCCAAATGCCGAGCCGGATGCGACGGTCCGTATCAAAAATGCGTTCTGCCATGAAGTTCCTCCCGGATGACGTTGTCGAGTATACCGCGCGCGCGGCGGCTCGTCATCGGGAGGAATGAGGGCGGTGTCGTGATCGAAAGGGCGTCAGCCATCGAGCATCGCCGCGATCTCGTCTTTGGTGAGTCGGCGGAACTTTCGACGATTGCGCGAGCCGTCCAACAGCGCGATCTCGAGTCGGTCGGCGTTCACTTCGGGCGCGTCGTCCTGATCTTTACGCACGTCGCGGAGCGCATTTACCGCGAGCCGCACCGCCGCGTCCAGACTCAGTTCTGCCTCGTAATGATCTTTCAACCACTTCCGAATGTCTTCGTACTTCCCGCCGATCACGGAATACTGCTGGTCGTCGATCAGGCTGCCGCTGTACGAAATGCGATAAAGCCGATTCGTCGAAAACCCAGTTTCGCCGATCTCCGCAATAATGAGCTCGATCTCGAGTGGCTTCGTGTCGAACTGACGCCACACGTTGCCGATAGTCTGTGAATAAAGGTTCGCCATCCACCGCGCCGTCACGTCTTCGCGGCTGTAGGTAAACCCTTTGATCTCCGCTTGTTCGATTCCCGCCGTGCGGAGCGGGTCGTACTCCTGATAGTTTCCAACGCCCGCGAACGCGATCCGGTCGTATATCTCGGAGACTTTGCGGAGCGTTGCGCTTGCGTTTTCCGCGATGAAGACGATCCCGTCGTCGTATTCCAACGCGACGACCTCGCGTCCCAGTTGGATACCCTTGCGGGCGAGTTCGTCCTTCTCCTGCATGATCTGTTCGGGGGAAACCATAAACGGCGATGGCATATTAGAACTCCTAACAACTATCGCTCACACTAATTCTGAGTGGTTTCTGCTGTTTGGTTCTCAAGAACCTTAATCCAAAAACGCGCTGCCGCGTTGTTAACTGTTTCAATTAATGAATCTATGTCTGGGAGAGCGTCCCTTAGTCTATAATCGCGTACAAGAATCTCTGTTGCACATCCAAACGCTCGACTCGCGGAGGCATATGCGACACCAACGCAACTTTCGGCTACTTCAGATGATATCCCTTCGGTCCCAGTGGAACCCGAATGAGTAAGCCATGATTGCCACACGTAGTTGAACCGGTATTCAACCTCATATATGGCACCACACGCTCTTGCGCGATCAGCAATCGTCAGTCCTGACCAATGATCCGGCCAAATCGGGTTTCCGTTCTTGTTCTTCCCCCAAAGCTTTATGACGTGAGCATCAATTGTGGGAGCATTATCAGATAAATATTGGCGTTGTACTGTCACATTCATCTCTGTGGATCCTGTCGAATCCATCAAATCAACTAGGTTCTTTGCAGCTTTGTATTTCGTTGCCGTAGAAAAACCGTGAAACTTTGCGACCGCACTACCATCTGAGTCTACAGACAGCATGTTCAAATCTAACGATAGCTCAAACAACGATCTCGCACTTGATCCGATCGTGAGGAAATAGTGCGGACCGTTGAGTTGTTCGAGTGCTTGAATCCACCCGTACATTCGATAGTACACATGGCAAAGAGCTGTGTCTCGTTCAGTGGGGCTGACTAAATGTGTAATGATGGGTAGGATCGTGGTTTTTGCGAACCGTCGCCATGACTGAATCGAAGCATAAAAAGCTTCGACTTGTTCTGATAGGGACAAATCCACGCTGTCGGTCAGAGATAGAACATGGTTATTCACACAAGCTCGCCAAGACTCACTTCCCCTCGCCGAATACTAGACGTTCCATCTCAGCCTGTGAGACGACTCGACCTGCTTTGAAGTCTTCGTAGGCTTCGGCAAACGCTTCACGGTCGTCGTCCGTCAACGGTTCATCAAGAAACGGCGGAGATTCGACGATCACGTCATCCGAATCGCTGCCAAAGTCGATCAAGAAGTTCACGTAACGATGCGACGCATAGACCTCATAATCCGGCAACCGCTCGATGAACTCGTGCAGTTCCTTGCGAAGCAGATCGTAACGGTTATTGGGATAAGTCGTCATCGTTGTCCGTTCCCGCTCAGTCGATCCCCGTCGACAACTGCGCCCGACGAGCCGCGTAATCATCGCGCCAGTCGTTGATGAAGGCGTCCGCAATTGGACGAATCTCGTCTTCCGACACGTCCGCCGTCCCGGTTTCCGTGATAACCTTGATGACCGGATAGATGCCGCGCACGAAGTCGAACCCGCCTGTCGCCACGTCCTCGTCGCTCGCGTCCAGCAAGGCTTCGACAGCCAGTTTCACCGCTTCATCTCGACCGATCCCTGCGCGATACCGCTTTTTGAGCGTTGCGCGCGCGTGTCCGCCTCCGGAGCCGGTCGAGTAGTAGTCGGATTCCTCGTACTTGCCGCCCGCGACATCGTACTTAAACAGACGCCCCGCCTTCTTGCGCGGGTCATATCCTGCCAACAGCGGCACGATCACCAACCCCTGCATCGCCGCCGGGAGGTTCTGGCGGATCAGATGCGCGAGGTAGTTCGCCTTCCCCTCCAGACTCAACGCAACGCTTTCCACCTTCTCGTAGAACTCGAGTTGCGTCCGCATCAGTTTCGCCATCTGCACGGCGGGACCCGCCACGCCTGCAATCGCAATCGACGAGAACTCATCCAACTCGAATACCTTTTGAATGTCGCGGTCGGCGACTTCATATCCCGCCGTCGCCTGACGGTCGCCCGCGATGAGCACGCCACCGTCGAACCGGATCGTCAGGATCGTCGTTCCGTGCGGGATGAGCGGCATCGATACACCCTCCGCGCCGAGAGCGACATTGGCGGTGTTGGGTGATTGCAAGGTGTGCGGGAGCAGGTGCGCGTGTCGTTCTCGCAGCAGCGCAATGAAATCGGTGTGCGCCGACGCATCGGAGCGCGTCGGCGCGTCATTCTCGAAAACGTGTCGGTACAGACGACTTCCCTTTCACCGAAAGCGTGTCGTACGGGACGTGGTTGCGTCCAACAACAGCAACATTCGCAGTCGTTGAATCTATTCGCCGCCGCGCTGGATGTAGTTCTCGACAAACTCTTCGGAGTCTTCTTCCAGCAGTTCGTCGATCTCATCGAGCAGCGAGTCGATATCGTCTTTCAGCGCGGCGCCCTCTTCGACCACATCTCGGTTGACTTCCTGTTCCGCCGAGTCCTTGCGGGCGTCGTCCTTTTGCGTCTGTTTGCGTTCTGACGAAGGCATCAGGGGGTCTCCTATTCGCTGTTGTCGGGTTTGGCTTCGATAGCCGCGAGCAAATCGGCTGCCGATTTGCACTGTTTGATCATGTCACCGACCATCTCGCGTGTGCCGCGCAACGGATACTGCATCGGCACTTTCTGGAGGGATTTCCCCTCCACGTCGAATATCAACGAGTTCCACGACGCGGCGTGAATCTCGCTGGCAAACTGTTTCAAGCACGTCCCTCTGAAATATGCGCGCGTGTCCAGCGGCGGATTCGAGATCGCATGGATGATCGCTTCCTGCGAGACGACCCGCCGAACGTGTCCCGCTTTCTGCAAGCGGTAGAACACACCGACATTCGCGCGAATGTCGTGGTATTGCAACCCCAACATCGCAATGCGGTGATCGCGCCACTCGATCTCATGCCGCGCGCGATACGCTTTCAGCCACGTATACTTAATGACCCAATCGAGCTCTTTGTTCAACTGCATCGGGTCTTCATCCAACTTGTCGAGCGTTTCGCCCCATTTCTTGACGACATCCGCATCGATCTCGTAATAAGCGTTGTCCGACTTCCGATCTTCCACGTATTGCGCGGCAAGTCGTTGATACACGCGCTGCAACTCAATCGGCGACCGCTCGCTGCCGTCCGACAGTTTGATCGTCCGCTTGCATGTCAAGTCGCGCGAAATCGACTTGATCGCCGCGACCGGATCGCGCAGCCGGAACTGATTCCCGATGATCCCGTCCTCGATCATCTGCAACATCAGGATCGCCGTCCCGATCTTTAAATACGACGACATTTCCGCCATATTCGCGTCGCCCACGATCACGTGGAACCGTCGGTACTGCTTCTCGTCGGCGTGTGGCTCGTCGCGCGTGTTAATGATGGGTCGATCCACCATCGTGCTCAGCCCGACTTCCGTTTCAAAGAAGTCCGCCCGTTGCGAGATTTGGAAGTCGCACGACTCCGCGCCGTTCTCTGCACCGACTTTGCCAGCCCCCGTGAATATCTGCCGCGTCACGAGATACGGCGTCATCCCATCGACCAACGTTTGAAAAGCGACACTACGATCCACGAGGTAGTTCTCGTGACACCCGTAACTGTGACCCTTTCCGTCGGAGTTGTTTTTGTAGATGATGATCTCGCGCTTGCCGTCGAGCGTTTGCTCGGCGATGCGCGAACTCATGTCCAAGATCAACTCTCCCGCTTTGTCGTAGATGACCGCGTCGCGGGCGTTCGTGCATTCCGGCGTGCAATACTCCGGGTGCGCGTGATCGACGTAGTAGCGTCCGCCGTTCGTCAGAATGTCGTTGATGACGGCGTTGCTCTCCTCATCGGGGGACGGCGCGTTCGGCTCTGACTGAAACCCGCGCGCGTCGAGCAGCGGATTCTCCTGCCCGTAGTCCCACATGATGCTCCGCAGGTCGTTGTCTTTGTAGGAGTTGACGACGAGGGTGGAGGACGCGACCGGATCGAAATCCGCCGCGCCCCGCACCATGATCCCGTATTCCGTCTCAATGCCGACGATTTTCGTCAACGCCATCTACCGACGTCTCCTACAACGCATCAAATCACCGCCACAAACGCCGTGCCGTGTCATTCTGAGGCTACCGCGTCGAAGATATCTCAGACCCGCGACCGTCACGCCACACCACCTGTTCTTACAGGTAATGACCCGGCGCAACGACCCGCACATCGCGCTTCTTCTCTTTCTCTTCTTGGTCCTGAATGAGCATCTTCACGTTGACGATCCGCTCGCCCTTGCGACCGGAGATGCTCGCCCATTCGTCGGGATTCTTCGTATTCGGGAGGTCTTCGTTCTCCTTGAACTCGTCCCGAATCGCGCGACGCATGTCCTCATAGGTCAACCCCTTCTCGCCGGAGTCGATGGAACGCTTCAGCGCGTACTTCTTCCCGCGAGAGACGATGTTCTCGATCATCGCCCCGCTCGCAAAGTCCTTGAAGTAGAGCACTTCGCGCTCGCCGCGCTGATACGTCAGTTCGAGGAACTTGTTCGCGTCGTCCGCTCGATACATATCTTCGACGGCTCGGTCGATCAATCGGTTGATCGCGGCGTCGCGGTCTTCGTCGCCGTTGAACACATCGGCGGCAAGCGGCAACGTCACCGTCAGGAACTTCGAGAAGATGTCGCGCGCGCCGACTTGGTCGGGACGGTCGATCTTGATCTTCACGTCCAACCGACCCGGACGCAGCACCGCCGGATCAAGCAGGTCCTGTCGGTTGCTCGCCCCGATCACGATGACGCCCTTGAGGTTTTCCACCCCGTCGATCTCGGCAAGGAACTGCGGCACCAACGTCGATTCCATGTCGGATGAAATGCCCATCCCGCGCGTGCGGAACAGTGAGTCCATCTCGTCGAAGAAGATCACGACGGGCATCCCTTCGGACGCTTTGTCGCGCGCCCGCGCGAACACCTCGCGGATTTTCCGCTCCGTCTCCCCGACGTACTTGTTCAGCAGTTCGGGACCTTTGATGTTGATGAAGAACGCCCGAATCTGATCGTCGCCCGAAAGTTCTCGCGCCTTCTGCGCCAGACTGTTGGCGACCGCTTTGGCGATGAGCGTTTTCCCACAGCCCGGAGGTCCGTAAAGCAGAATGCCCTTCGGCGGGCGAAGGTCGAACTCCTCGAACTGGTCGGGGTAAAGGTAGGGCAGTTCAATCGCGTCGCGGATCTGTTCGATCTGAGAGTCGAGTCCGCCGATCCGCTCGTAGTTGATGTCCGGCACTTCTTCGAGCAGCAGGTCGTCCGCTTCCACCTTCGGCAGTTTGCCGACGATGATGCCCGTCTGCGGACTGAGCAACACGCTGTCGCCCGTCTTCAATTTCTTTTCGAGAACGCCGTCCGCGATCTCGACCACGCGCTCTTCATCAGCGCGCAGCGTGACGAGAACGCGCCGCTCGTCCAACACATCCTTCACCTTGACGACTTCACCGTGCTCATCAAACGAGGTCGCCGCCACGACGTTGTACGCGCCATTCACGATGACTTCCTGACCTTTTTTGAGGTCGTCCGTCGTGATGCTCGGATCAAGGTTGACTCGCATCTTCTTGCCGAGCAGCGAAATGTTGATCGTCCCGTCGTCATTCGCTGCAAGGTACGTCCCGTAGTTGTTCGGCGGCGCTGACAGTTTCTCGACCTTCTCGCGCAGCAGTTCCAACTGCTCTTTCGCTTCCTGCAACGCGCTCGTCAGTTCGCGGTTGCGGCGGTGCAGTTTCACGAGGTCGCGCGTCGCTTCGTACAGTTTGACTTCGGCGTCTTCGGAGGAGGCGGCGTTCAACTTGCGGCGCAGATCGCTGATCTCGCTCTGCAAGACTTCGATGATTCCGTCCAACTCGCGGATGCGCTCGATGTAGTGGCGCGCGTCGTCCGTTGGCGCGGCGTTGAGTCGCCCGTCTCGGTTATCGGTGAGTCGCGTCTGTTCGGATTCGGACGGATGATTCGGGGTCATCGATTACTCCTCCCGTAGAAGGGGACGCGGTTGCCGTGATGGTCGCCGCTTGATCGGTCCCTCGACGCATCGGCGATTGGATCGCGCGATTATCGCCTGTTTCTTCCCGTGTTACCTTTTGTCTCTATCGGTCGAACCAACGTTCGTCCGAAGGCGCTGAGATAAAAGGTCACGCATTGTAGCATCGGGCGCATCAACGGTCAAGTTGGGCGACGCCCGCGAAATCAGTGCTGTCAGTATACGCAATCTTTCGACTCTGTGCCGAATATCAACGCAGAATCGGGGCGTCGCGCTGACGACTTCAACCATTCCCCGCGTTGAACTTGGCGAACGATTCCCGAGATATTATCAAATGTTGTGTATGGCGTTCAGGCA
>JAQBWJ010000077.1 GCA_027625215.1 Candidatus Poribacteria bacterium | reverse complement strand
GCCGGAGGCGCTCGCCGAAGCGCCCGGTTTGATTCGGACGGTGGCGGACGACATCGCGGCGCGTTCTGGAGGGAAGTTCCGGTTTGAAACACTCAACCCGAACGACCCAAACTCCGGCACGTCGCAGGTGGCGTTGTATGAGACGTACGGGCTGCAACCGATTTTCGCGTCGTTCTTCTCGCAGGAGATGTATTACTTCTACATGCTGCTCCAAACGGGGGATGAGACGCGAGTGATCAACCCGTCGGAGGATGTGAGCGAGGCGTCTATCAAGACGGCGATTGAGTCCGCATTGAAACGGTCGTCGTCGGGCTTTTTGAAGGTGGTCGGGCTGTGGACGCCGATGCTTCAGCCGACGCCGAACCAGTTCGGGCAGATGCAACAGCCGTTCGGCTCATGGCAGATGATCGACCAGCAATTGAAGCAAGAATACACCGTCGAGAACGTGGACTTGAAAAAGGGACTCGTGCCGACCGACGTGGACGTGCTCGTTGTCGTCGCACCGCAGAGCATGACCGACAAGGAGCGATACGCGATTGACCAGTTCCTGATGCGGGGCGGTTCGGTCGTCGTCGCTACGGGGAGCCACAAGGTTGTGCCGAGCCAGTTCACGAGATTTGTGGACGCCGTGCCAATCTCGGCGGGGCTGCACGACCTGTTGACGCATTACGGGATCGTCGTGCGCGATCAACTCGTGATGGACACGCAGAACACGCCGTTGGCGACGCCTGTGACGCGACAAATGGGCGCGATCCAAGTGCAGGAGATTCGTTCGGTCGATTACCCGTTCTTTGTTGATGTGCGCGCGGACGGGATGGACAAGAAGAGTCCGATCACGGCGAACCTCCCGGCGTTCACTTTAAACTGGGCGTCGCCGCTTGAGATCGATGAGGCGGCGAAGGCGAAGCGACAGATTCAAATCATCGCCCACACGACGGAAAACGCGTGGCTGCACACGGGGCTCGAACTTCAACCGAACTTCGAGCAGTACCCGGAGGGCGGATTCCCCACGTCATCGGACAAAAGGACGTACGATCTTGTCGTCGCAGCGCAGGGCGTGTTCGAGAGTTACTTCAAGGATAAACCGTCGCCGTTCGACGCGCCGGACGACACGAATTCGTCGCCGGACGACGCCGAATCGGAAGCGCTGGCGCAAGCGTTCGGGCTGCTGGAAGAATCGCCGCCGACGGCGCGGTTGGTCGTTATCGGGAGCAGCGAGTTCATGAACGACCCGATTCTAAACCTATCGTCGCAGTTAACGCGCGACCTCTACATGAACAACTTACAGTTCATGCAGAACGTTGTGGACTGGTCGGTGGAAGACCTCGACCTGTTGACGATTCGTTCGGGCGGATCGAGCGCGCGCATCTTGAAGCCGCTGGAAGAGGGTGAACAGACGCGGTGGGAGATCACCAACTACGCCGTTGCGTTGCTGGCGTTGGGGGTGATCGGAACCGTGTGGTACGTGCGTCGCAAACGCGAGAAGCCGATGATTTTACCTGAAGCGGCAAACTGACGGAGGGGAGACGGACGATGAATCGACGGAATCAGATTCTCGCCGCCGTCGCGGTGGTACAAGTAGTGATTGCGGTATTCGTGTTCTGGCGACCGGGATCGGGGAGCGCGCAGGCATCCGCCGCAACGTTGTTCGATGGGATTTCTGCGGACGATATCTCGACGTTGATGATCGAAGACGCGGAGGGTAAAACGCTCAAACTCGCCAAGAAGTTCGGCGAGTGGACGTTGCCCGACGCGGGCGACTTCCCGGCAGATTCGACTAAAGTGGGAGAGATTGTCGAGAAGATCGTCGCGTTGAAGAAAAATCGCCCCGCCGCGCGGACGGAAATCAGTCAGAAACAGTTGAAGGTGGACAAATCCGTGTTTGAACGGCGCGTCACGCTCAGTACGTCGGGCGGCGAGCGAACGTTGTTGATCGGCTCGGCGGCGGGCTCGCGGGCGGCGCATGTGCGGAACGGATCGAAAGACGATGTGTACCTGGCGAACGACCTGACGGCATGGCAGATAGGGACGGGCGTGTCGCCGTGGATCGACACCGCGTATGTGGACGTGCCAGGTGAGAGCGTCAAATCGATGACATTGACGAACGGTCAAGGGTCGTTCTCGTTCGTCAACGATAGCGGCGCGTGGACAATGGCTGGGCTGCGCCCGGGCGAGACGCTCGACGCCACGAAGGTATCGAATCTTGTGAACCGCATCGCGTCGTTGCGGATGGTGACACCGCTCGGCAAGGAATCCAAGCCGTTCTATGGGCTTGACTCGCCCTCCGCGACGGTCACGCTCGCCACCGAATCAATGGAAGGCGGCAACGCGACGACATCGACCCACACGATTCAGGTTGGCGCGAAGGACGACAACGAGAACCAGTACACGGTGAAGGCGTCGGACTCGGAGTTTATCGTGCGGGTTGGGTCATACAGCGTGGAGGATTTCGTGACGTACGGGCGAGCCGATTTCCTCAAAAAAGCCGAGTAGCAGAACGCGCATGGGGGCGACCAGTCAGTCGCCCCACGATTATACAGTCCGTGAACGCGCCTACCAGTTTCGAGTGCGGCAGAGCTCCATCTTGCCGCTCTTGGTGGATCGGATACCTGCATCGAGGATCGCCATCGCGTCGAGGTTGATCTCCGGCGTGATGGTCGGGTGGAGCGCCGCGCCCGTCTCGAAGTGGTGGATGATCGCCTTTGCCGCGTTGCCCTCGTGGTCGGGCAGCGGGTCGGGGGTGATGAGATCGCCCGCGCCGTTGTCTTTGAACAGGCGGATGCCTCCACGCTCAACCGCGATTGTACCTTTCGTTCCATAGACAATCGACGTTGAGGAAACGCCGTGATTCACGGTGCTCCACGTCGATTCGAGGATCGTCATCGCCTTCGGGTAGCGCACCAACAGAGCGGCGTTATCGTCGGCATCTCCGTATTGGCTGGCGAAGTTCCCTGCGATGCCCGTCACCGCGACGGCGGATTCACCCAACAGCCACCGAGAAATGCACGCGCCGTAGCAGCAGTAGTCCAACAGCACGCCGCCGCCGTCGGAAGCGCGATGCCACCACTCACGGCTCTTCTCTTTGTCGGTTAGAGAGGAGAGCGGGCCCATCGACCCGGCGCGCCACTTGTATTGGAACACGTCGCCGATGTCGCCGTTGTCCACCATCTTCTTGATGAGCCGCCACGCGGGAGACCACGTCGAGGGCCAATTGATGATGAGCTCGACGCCCTCCAATTCCGCTGCGCGCGCCATGCGGAGGGCTTCGTCGTACGACGCTGCGGGCGGCTTCTCCGTCAAAATATTGACGCCCGCTGCCGCAATCGCTTCGACGATTTCGCCATGACGCGAGTTCTCCGGGCAGGCGATCACGAGGTCGAGTTCTTCCTTTTCCAGCATTTCGCGGTAGTCGTCGTAGACTTTCGGGACGCCCTTGCTCTGCGCGTGGCGGACGTTCGCCGTGCGGGTCGTGCTGCTGTCCGAGAGTGAGGGTGTGGTCGGCACGGTGTCCGCGCAAGCGACCCATTCGACGTTTTCCAACGCGCTGAACTGATCGACAAACCAGGTCACATGCATATGCGCGAAGCCGATGACTCCGATTCGATAGGTTTTCGCCATTCCATCCATTCCTTTCAACTTGAAGCGGATCGATTCCATCGGTATTCTCAACAAGAACACGACTGTTTACAAGGTTCTAGTGGGATGAATCCGGGAGGACAGGAGTGCCGACAATCTACTCGCGCGCGCCGACTCGCATCGATCTCGCCGGAGGGTGGACGGATGTGCCCCGTTTCGCCGAAGTCGTGCCGGGAGCGGTGCTGAACGTGGCGATCACGTTGTACTCGCACGTCCGCGTGCTGGTCGATGGGGAGCGGGGCGCGCCGTCTATGGGGCGACCGATCTCGGCGGCGGGGTCGAAGGCGGTATCTCTCTATTCGGTCGATTACGACGAGCGCGAGGAACTGTCAACCATCCGCGATGTGCAGAACGTCGAACTGACGGGCAGTTTCGGGTTGGTGAAGGCGGCATTGCGGCGGCGTCACGTTGAGGGACGGTTGGACATTCTGACCCGCAGCGACGCGCCTCCGGGAAGCGGGTTGGGCACCTCCGCGTCGATGGGGGTCGCGTTGATCGCGGCGTTGAATCGGGCGGCGGGAGTTGAACAGTCGGCGGCGGAGATGGCGGAGACGGCGGTGGAACTTGAAACGGTCGAGTTGGGCATCCTCTCCGGCAAGCAGGACCACTACGCGGCGGCGCTTGGCGGGGCGCAGTTCATGACGTTCGACGGCGGTGCGGTATCGGTGGAAGCCGTTCAGATGCGGCGCGACCAACTGGCGGAGTTTCAACGGCGATTTGTTCTGGCGTATACGGGGAAGTCGCGGTTATCGAGCGACCTGCACGTCCATGTGACCGAACGATTTGAACAGCGCGATCAATCGTTTCTCAACCGTCTTCGGAACCTGACCGACACGGCGCGCGAGGCTCGATCCGCTCTGCTGCGGGGAAACTACGACGAGCTCGCCCAGTGTATCACGTTCAACTGGGAGCAACAGAAAGCGCTCTATAACGGCATCACGACGCGGGAGATCGACGCGCTGGAGGCGGTGGGTCGGCATGCCGGGGCGGTCGCGATGAAGGCTTGCGGCGCGGGAGGCGGGGGTTGTCTACTGTTTCTGTGTGACGACGGGGCGGAGGGGCTCGTCGCGCGGCAGTTGCGAGAGGCGGCGGCATCGACGCTGCGGTTCGATGTGGCGGAATCAGGGGCGTTCGCGTGGTCGAGCTCGTGATATAAGACGTGACATAAAAAGGGTAGGGCGACCAGGCGTATGCCCCACGCCACCGTAAACGGCATCAGGCAAAATAGAAGTCGTACATGGGGCGTTTGAGGAGGGTGGCGAGGAGGCTCCAACCCGCGCCGACGACGTATTCACCCAAAATCACGCCGAACGCAAGAGGGATCGAGCGACGGTACAGCCGAATTCCACCAAAGCGCAGAACAAGGAACTTCGCGGCGGAACTGAAGATAAGGCACGACCAGATGTAGTCGATGCCGAAGTTCAGGGATAGGGCGTACCCGGCGGGGTGGAGTTGCCACCAGAGAAAGCGCGTCCGCATGAACATCAAGCAGAACGTCACCGCTGCGCCGACGCCCATGAACGTTGAGCCGCCGATATCGGGAGGTTGAGGGGCGGTGAGGCGCAGTTCCGTCATGCGCCAGACGCCGGAGTCGTGTCCGATGGGGATGTTGCGAAGACCCGTTTCAAACCCCAGATGGAACAACGCCCAGAACGCCGCGACCGATCCGACCATGACCGACAACACCATTGCCCAACCGAGCCGTCGCCCGTTTACGCGCAACGACTCCGCCATCTTGAGGCTTTCCAACTGATGCGGCATCAGGTGGGCGCGGTAGCCGCGTCCGGCGAACCACCAGAATAACGGGAACACCGCGAGGTTGTTCGCGCCGACGGCTCTCGCGCCGAACACGTCGACAAGCATGTTGCCGGGATTCATGCCGACGAGTTCGTGCGTCGGGGGACCCAACTCGGCGCGCGCTCGCGTGATCGCAATCGACAACATGAACCAGATCGCAAAGAACGGCGGGATGATCCACCAACTCATGCCCATCCGAAGGCAGAACACCGCGATGGCGAGCATCCCGACCGACGCGCCGATCACCGAGCCGCGATACGTGAACGGTTCGTCGGAGTCGTCTACGTCGGAGTCGTTGTACAACGTCTTGCGGAGTACGTCGGCAATTTGGCGTCTCCCCAACCACATCACCACAAAGAACAGCCCCAACCATGCGCCTGTCGATTGCTGATTGAGGTATGGAAATCCAGGTAAGAATTTCAAGCCGAGAGCAGCCGCCAATACCTGTTGCAGTTTTCGCACGACGTAGAAGAACCACGTCGAAAAAGCGAGGTCAAGGGGGAGGAAGTATCCGAGCGCGATGGCGAATGGGTACATCGGGAACGGGACCACGCCGACCGCGTTCCACGGTTTCGAGGTGAAGATGACGCCCAAGTTGTGGTCTTGGTATGTCACGGGGACGCCCGGCACGAACGGGTACAGGTAGTGCAGCCCGTTCAGCACATCGATCCCGCCGCCGATGGCGAACCCGATCCAAAGGAGATGGTTCTTGAAGAACGTCGTTTTGCCGCCGTCTTCGACAATCGCCATTGGCAGTTGGATGATGGGGTACGAGAGCCGTTCGCGGTGTGTCCACTGTTTGCGGATCAAGATGTTGACGCAGAGCATCGTCCACGCGAGAAGCCCAATGAAGAGCGACCACATGGCAACAGGGATCGCAAGCGTCAAGAGGTGTTGTCTAGCGTAGAGACTCGATTCGCCGGAATAGAGCGATTCCAGTGTTGGCGAGTCCCGAATCGTCAGCCACGAGGGGAGGAATCGCTGGATGAGCGACGCCCATTCGTTCTCCGGCGTCGCATAGCGGAACGCCCAACCCATCACGGGGATGAGGATTTGGTAAGAGTCGCGCCCGGCGACCGCTCCGGCAAGGGCGAGCATCGCGTAGACGGTGAGGAGCTCGGCGGCAGTGAAGGCGAATCGGGGCGCGTACCGCTTCAACCCAAAGTTGACGAGCATCAGCGCGAGCAAATTCACAACGACGTGCCATTGCAATGACAGCGCCGTCGAGTGTCCCGTGTTCCAAACGCCCTCGACCTGCATGATCCAGTAGGCGTTCGCCGGGATCAGCAGGACGCCGATTAGGATGGCTCGCCAAGTCGTGCGTTGAAGGAGGTTCGGCTTCATAGAGTTCGCCCCGATTCGTTCGGATGACGTGTTGGACGCACGTACCGCATCCGAAGCGAACCCCTTTCTGAACGATGCCTCTATTTATCATGTCATTCTGAGGCTCCTGCCGAAGAATCCCGGCTACGACCCGCGATGATCGGGATTCTTCACTACGTTCAGAATGACAACAAGACTACAGCACGCGCGGGACCACCTTCTCGAGGAAGTTCTCGCCCATCTTGATATAGCCGTCGGCGTTCGGGTGGAGTTGGTCGGGGAGGAGGTGGTTCAGTTCCTTCCCAAACACGTCCAGACCGTCCACGTAATGGATGTTCGGGTCGCCGCACGACTTCAACGCCTCGACCGCTTCCGCGACGTGAACGCGCATCTTCTGGAGGCTGAAGCCCACGTTGTTGTCTTTGTCCTCGCGCGGCGGCGAGTAGATCGGCGACATACAGACGATGGGGATGTTGGGGTGATTGTCGCGGATCGTCTGCACCGTTCCGATGATTGCCGCTTGGAAGGTGCGAGGGCTCAACGTGCCGCCACCCTGGATATTGATGCCGACGCACATCGAGACGATATCTGCCTCCTGATCGCGGATGGTGCGCGCGATCATCGGGTCGAGGTGGCACTGACCGCCGAAGCCGAGACAGGTCAGGTTGAGGTCAGCCCCGCGCGCGACGACGCCGGGCCACGTATACGCGGGCGACTTCGCCTCGCCGCAGTGGGTGATCGAACTGCCGTAGGTGATCCACTTGGGGCGCGTGTCCTCGCGCGGTTCGACGGACGCGCCGTCGTCCAGCGTCAGCGACTTCAACCGAAACTCGCCTCCCGACTGCGGCAGCCACAGTTCGATCAACTTTTTGCCGCTCGGCAAGTGGTCGAACCGGAACGTGTCCTGCCCCGTGAGCGCGACGGTCGAGACGACCTGCCCGTTCACGGCGCAGTCAATCGGCTTGATCCCTTCCTGAGCGACGATCTTGCCGGAGACGGATTGCGTGTCGCTGTGGAAGGCGATGCGGACTCCCGCGCTCATCGCCGCGCGCAACGCCAACTCGGAATGAAACAGCGGTCGTTTGGCGTAGGGGATGCGCCACGGTTGGGAGTACTCGTCGGTATGTTCGACGGAAATCGTGCCCTGCCACGTCAGACGTGGATCGCTTGGTTTCAACTGCATCGGTCGCCTTTCAACTATCCATATTCAAAGTTCTTTAGGAGGGGTGAGCGGGAACCTTTTCTTGCCGAAGAAAAGGTTCCCCCGCTCTGCCTTCAAAAAACTCACTTACCCAGCGCGCGCAGGGCTTTCAGGCAG
>JAQBWJ010000076.1 GCA_027625215.1 Candidatus Poribacteria bacterium | reverse complement strand
GGCGTATTCGAGGAGGGTGGGCGTCTTGCCGAATAGGTTGAGTTGGTTCGTGAGGTCTTTGAACTCGACGACATTCGTTTCCCCAAGTATGTCGCAGGCGAGCGACTTCAGACCTTTGGGACGGTTCTCGTTCAGCAAGTGCGCGGCGAGCATCGTGTCGAACACGTCGCAGCCGATGAGATCGACGCCGTGACGCTCCAACACGGTCAGATCGTACTTCGCGTTATGAAAAACGAGGCGTTTGCGCCGAAGTAACTCGGTCAAACGCCTCGCATCGAGTCGATCTATAGGAAGCCATAGCGCGCGGAACGGCTCACCACTAAAGGAGATGCCGGACATGTTCGCCGCCGAGTGATGAGGGGAGTCGCCTTCAGTATCGACGGCTAGCGTGTCGTAACGGTCAATCTCCGATAGGTCGCTTAGAACTCGATAGTCCTTCGTCGACATTTGGGGTTGCCCTTCCGCGCAACCCTGATGCGTCAAGGATGAGCCGGCGTCAACCGCCTCAACCGATTATTTCAAGATGACCATCCGACGCGCGGGAGAGACTTCGTTCGTCGTGACGAGTCTGTAGATGTAGACGCCCGACGCGACCCGTTCACCGTAGTTGTTGGTTCCATTCCAATATCCGGCGGTTTCGTTCGCGTGCATCCCCTCCGAGCGCGCACCGATGGAGAGCGTTCGCACCCGATTCCCTGCAATGTCATAGATTTCGACCGTGACCTCTCCGGCGCGAGACAGGTAGAACGGGATCCACGTCTCCGGGTTGAACGGGTTTGGGTAGTTTTGAAGCAACGCATTGTGTGGGGCAGCGGACGCCAACGAGATCTCCCCGAACGACAGCCGTCCGTTCATAAAGTCGGCGTGGGTGACGACACATTCGACGGAGCGGTTCGTTGGGTTTGCGGAGTCGACAACGCGAATTTCGTAACGGTCGTCCTCTTCATAGCCGCGCTCGTCAAGACTGAAAAACGTCGCGGCGAATTGCCCGCCGTCTGATGTCATCCCGCTGGTGGTTGCGACCGATTCACCCAAGCGCAGGTTCGTGACCAACAAGGTCACGTCGTTCATTGGTATCCCCGAGCCTGCCTGAACCAGTTTGCCTTCGATAACGAATACGGGCGTCTTGAATGCCTCGGCGCGGGCGTGCACCGCCGCCGAAACGGATGGAGAGGAGGCGACAGCCTCAGATTCGGGCTGATCGCCGAACGTCAGCGTCGTCTTCTGCCGCGCCGTGATGATGACGGCTTGACCGGAACCGATTGGCGCGTCGTACGGTGGGTACGAAACAAACTCACCATCGCGCGCCATGATAATCGTCGCGATGTCATCGGAACGGCGAAGGAGGTCGCTGGCGGTCAACGACTCGTCGGAGTCCGGCACGCCGATCAGATTGACGCCGCGTCGAAGCGCGGTGGATTTGTCGGAAAGGACGCCAGCCAGCGTGACGGCGCGCGGTTCACGCATCGAGACGATGACGGGCGCGCCGTCGGTCAATACAGCATCTTCCTCACTGCCGAGCGTTGAATTTCGTGTGAAGATGCGGAACTCGCCGTCCTCGTGCAGCGTCACGATCAACTGAACGGCATCCGCTCCGCCGAGCGCGTCGAACAGGTCGCTGACACGCCCAACCGATTCGACTCCTGAGGGAACCTGGATCATGTTGAAGCCGGGTTCGAGGTCGAAACTCAGCGACGACGTTTCCTCGCTGTTCGATTCGTCGGCTGACGAGATCGCATTCAAGACGGTTGGAATATGTTCGACCGGTTCCTTGAATCGACGGAACAGCGCCAGGGATAAATCGCGGGTTGCCGGATCGAACGGGTACAGATCGATCCAAAAGCGCATCGGGAAGGCGCCTGGTATCTCGCTGCTGCTGCTGACGTTCGCTCCGAGACGGATGTCGGTCAACGAACCGTTCCACATAGTCTTTGTCAATGTGGCGGCGAATCGATTGATATCCGTCTCGCTGAAAACGATCCCGCGTTGGTAGGCGTCCACCGCCGCGCCAACGTCGAGCGCGCCGTGCTGCGTGTCTTCGATGGGTCCTCCGCGTCGGTTCAGTTGCGTGTCACGATAGTACCATCTCCACCCGTGATGGGTCGGGATGAGGCGATTGCGGAAGTAGCCGAGCATCTTCGTCGCCTTCGACCGCAGCGTAGGAAGATCGGCTGCCGCGTCAAGCGCGAGATAGACGCGCGCGAGCATCAGATACTGGTTGTGCGGCAGCACGATGCCGTTCGCCCACCGCGCCGGATCGTCCGGCTCGACGTACGTGCCGAAGCCGCCGATCTCTCGCCAGAACGGTTCCCACTTCGGAAGGATTCGCTCGGTGATGAGATGGAGATAGTCGTCCGCCTTCGCCCGGAGGTCGGACGGAAGCGACTTGTCGCGCGCGGCGATCTCCACGAACTGCGCTACGGGGAACAGGATCATCCCTTCGTGAACCAGAAACTCGAGCGGAGCGGGGCGTGTCGTCTGGACGATGAAGCGGTCTCCCGCGACGGGTTTGCCGTTCAGCGTCAATGTGACTTCGGGGATCGCGGACGTTTCACTGGAAAGAACGAGGCGCGTTGCGTCGCCGGAAGCACGCAGTCGGTTCTGACTGACGGAACCGCCGGACGAGGAACCTTCCGACGTGGATGTAAGTGGGTTCAGGAGGAACGCCGCCGATGAGGTCAGCAACGCGCCCGTATTGAGGTTGGTGACTTTATAGGTCGAACCGTTGAGGATTTCCACCTCGTAGTTGTGACCCGTAATACGACGCGCCTGATCACGGTCCTCGATGACGGACGCGTCGGGTATCAGCGTGGCGCCGAGCGCGCCTTTGCCGGACACCGACACCAGCGCCCGCGAGTACCGGGTCGTCTGCCAGCCGACGTAGCCGTCGCTGTCGTGGTCGGTGAGATTGGCGGCCATCGCGTCGAAATGTTGCGTCAGGTTTCGCAACCAGCGGGTGTCGCCCGTCGCCTGATAGAGTTGAACATAGTCCATCAGGATGTAACTCTCGCCCCACGCAAGGGTTCCGGCATCCAGCGACTTCGCGAAGCCCATGCCGTTGCTGCGGGAACGGTCGTATTCGTTGTATCGGGCGATCAAAACGCTGACGTTCAACGGCGCCCCATCGGCAGCCACAACCGTCATCGGCACAATGGGTAACAGGAAAGTCCAAGTCAAAAGGGCAAGACGCATCACGACAAGTCGATGGCGTTGAGTCATAGACGGGTTCCCTCATGAGTGACAAAGCGCAGCGATAGTACGTTTCTCGCAACGGGAGGGCTCCATCGCGGTTGTATGAAGAGTACTACAATCCGTCTGAAAACGCCAAATTGATTCTTAATCAGTTGAGTTGAACTTGAAACGATGCCTCATCTTTGGGGTGAGGTGTGCGCGTGTCATCACGCCACAACCTTCCCTCGCACACACTCAACGCGGAGCGTGAGCAAGCGTTGGAGTGCGTTTTCAAAGGCGTCAATGGTTGATCTTGCCCTTCGTGCGGTATTGCATGAGCGTGCGTCGCACCTGGCGGCGCAACTTCGGCTCCTTGACGTTCTCCAACGCCTTTATCGCCTCGATGATTTCCGCCTCGCGTTCGCGCGGTGAGCCGTCCGTGAGCGTGTGGAAGGCGATGCGCTGAACGTCCGCGTCGTCGTCGTGGATCAGTTCGAGGAGTCGATTCCACGCGGGGGCGTAGTTCATCTTGAGTTCGCAGGGGCAGAGGTCGCGCGCCGCCTGTTTTCGCACTTTCGGATCGGGGTCGTAGGACGCTTCGATGATTTCGTCCAGCACGTTTGTTTCAACCGCCATCGGGTGCCTCCTGTTCATTTCGCACTACCGAATCGAAAAACCGTCACCCACACCGTTCAGCGGATGCAGGTTTGGAGGAAGGCGTGAGGACTGAGAAGTGAGGAGTGCGTGCGGAGTGGCAGATACGTCGTCTCGTTTCTCACTTCTCGTTTCTCACTTCTCGAACGCCTACGCGGTTTCCACCTTCGTGGGTTTGCCGGATTCGGCGGCGCGCCAGACCGCTTCCGTCAATTCGATGACGCGAAGACCGCAGATCGGCGGCACTTGGTTTTCCACCTTGCCGCGAATGATGTCGAAGAAGTGTTGGTCTTTTCCGCCGTCGTAGGTCTCCACATCGCTGAAGTCGGTGACTTCGGTGATATCGAGGCTGTCTTCCGTCGCGTAGTGGAGTTTGCCGCCCTGACGCATCCAGGCGACGCCTTTTTCGCCCGCGATGGTGATGTCTTCCCACATCCCGTTGGCGACCTGATCGCCAAGGATGGAGATGTTGCCGACCGCGCCGTTCGTGAATCGGACGCTGACCGCGCTGTTGATGTCGACTCGTTCGCCGCGATTATCGACGTACGCGGTGACTTCTTCGGCGGCGAGTCCGGTGATCCACAGGATGATATCGACGAGGTGGCTGCCGGAATCGTTGAACTGCCCACCGCCGCTCAACGCGGGGTCGAGACGCCATCGCCCTTGTTGTCCGCGCAGCCAGTTCTGGCTTTGGAAGCATTCCAAAAAGGTGATCCGCCCGAACACGCCTTTTTCGATCTCGCGTTTGATCCAACGAAAACGGCGGTCGAAGTGTCGTTGGTAGCCGATCAAGACGACCTTGCCCGTCGCTTGCTGTTTCGCCATGATCTCGCGGGCGTGGGCGCTGGTGCACGCCATCGGTTTTTCGATTTGAACGTGCAGGTCATGGTTGAGCGCGGTCATCACCTGCTCATAGTGGAGCGTGTGCGGAGTGCTGATGATGACGGCGTCCATTTCGACGGTGTTGAGGAACTCTTTGTAGTCGGCGAAGGTCGGGACGGTCTTGCCGAGACCTTCGAGGGCGTTCTTCAACGCGGCTTCGGCGGGGTCGGCGAAACCGACGATTTCGACGCCTTCCACTTTGGCGGTCTGGCGGATGTGTCCGCGCGCATTGCCGCCCGTTCCAATGAAGCCGACGCGGATCGTGTCGTTACTCACGAGGGTAGTCTCCAACGGTGCATTCAAGTGGGTTGTTGATCGGAGGCAACGTATCACGGGCTTGCGGATGCCGCAAAGTGATCGGACGGACGTTATTCGGACGCGGGAGGTTTCGCCGGAGTCGATTTCGCCGTCATCGCCAGCGATAGCAGGATGAGAACCGTCGAGTTCAAGAGCAGCAGCGCCGACACTGCGTTCACTTCGGGCGTCACACCGAAGCGCACTGTTGAGAAGATTTTGAGGGAGAGTGTCGTCGCGCCGGGACCCGCCGTGAAGTAGGTCACGACGAAATCGTCTATCGAGTTCGTGAACGCCAGTAACGCGCCGCTCATGACGGCGGAGGAGATCAACGGGAACTGAACGCGCCAGAACGCCACCCATCGCGTCGCGCCGAGATCGAGAGCGGCTTCTTCCAACTGAGGCGGCAGCGACCGGATGCGCGCCCTAACGATCACCGCTACGAACGAGATGTTGAACGCGACATGCGCGAACACCACCGTTTTCTTGCCGAGTTCGATGCCCGTCCAAAAGTAGAAGACGGCGAGCGAAATGCCCATGATAAGGTCGGGGACAACGATGGGAAGATAGAGCAACGCGACCGCCGCCGACTTCGCCCTGAACCGTGTGCGTTCCAGTCCAAGCGCGACCATCGTGCCGAGTGCGGTCGCCGTTACCGTCGAAATCGACGCGATGACGAGGCTGTTCCAGCCGGTGCGTACCCATTCTCGGTTCGAGAAGAGCGCGCCGTACCATTTCGTCGTGAAGCCCGCCCACTCCGCCGTGAAGCGAGAGTCGTTGAACGAAAAGACGATCAAGACGACGATAGGCGCATATAGAAAGAGGTATACGCCGAACATCCATGGAGAGAGCCATGACCTGAACACGCGGGTTTCGTCCAACCGACTTCCTTTCGTCTCGACACTAACTGCACGCATCTTATCACCGATTGCGCGTCAACGTCTCTCGTGAGTTGTTCGTTGACGGGCTTGGCGTTGTCGATTGAGGCGGGCGATCCGCTGCCATCGGCGAGCCGAATATGTTACGATGAGCCTCGAACTTTTATGTACGATGGCGAGAAGTCGCGGCTGAAAACAAGGAGGAACGTGACGACATGATCGAAGTTTCGAGCCTGTCGAAACGATACGGGTCGATTCA
This sequence comes from Candidatus Poribacteria bacterium, assembly GCA_027625215.1. Taxonomy (GTDB): domain Bacteria; phylum Poribacteria; class WGA-4E; genus JAQBWJ01. The sequence goes on along the minus strand of JAQBWJ010000076.1, from coordinate 1,947 downwards.
GGCGTTGGACGACATCGGTTTTCGCATCGAAGCGGGAGAGATCGTCGGGTTGTTGGGTCCGAACGGAGCCGGGAAATCGACCGCCATCAAGATCATTACCGGATACATACAACCGGACGAGGGAACCGTCACCGTCGATGAACTGGATGTATTGACCCACCGCATTGACGTTCAGGCGTTGCTCGGTTACTTGCCGGAGAACGCGCCTCTCTACCCGGAACTCTCCGTGCAGTCCTACCTGAAACTGATGGCGAACTTGCGACAGATTCCCGCCGAGCAGCAACCCGGTTATATCGGGGAAGCGGTGCGCGCGACGGGACTGGTGGAACGTCTGACTCAGCCGATTGGTCAACTGAGCAAAGGGTTCCGTCAGCGGGTCGGGTTGGCGCAGGCGATCCTGCACAAGCCGAAGTTGTTGATCCTCGATGAGCCCACCGTTGGACTCGACCCGACGCAGATCATTGAGATACGCGAACTGATCCGTCGGCTGTCGGCGCACAGCACGATCCTCTTTTCGACCCACATTCTCCCCGAAGTCGAGGCGTTGTGCGACCGCGCGATCATTTTGATGAACGGACAGGTGCGGGCGGACGCTAATCTCGCCGAACTGTCGGAATCGGCGGACGCGCTGCTCATATTGCAGGAAGATACAGAAGGCGTTGTCGGCGCGTTGAAGGGACTGGAGGGCGTTTCCGAAGTGCGGACGGTTCAATCGCGCGACGGACGACCGTCGTTCCGCGTCGTCGGCAAGGAAAACGCCGACCTTTGCCCCGCCATCTATGACTTGGCGCGTCAACGCAACTGGAAACTCCGCGAACTGCGACGCGATGTGCGGACGCTTGAAATGGTCTTCAACGAACTCGCGCGCGGCGCATAGAGAGGGAGGGGAAAGTCACTTGAAACAGACATTTGCGATGACGAGAAAAGAGCTCGGCAGTTATTTCGGGACGCCGATGGCGTTCATTTTTCTCGGCGCCTTTCTCGCGGTGACGCTGTTCACCTTCTTCTGGGTGGACGCCTTCTTTGCGCGTGGGATCGCGGACGCGCGACCGTTGTTCCGTTGGATCCCCGTGTTGACGATTTTCCTCGTCGCCGCGCTGACAATGCGTCAGTGGAGCGAGGAGCAACAGTCCGGCACACTGGAGATGTTGTTGACGTTGCCCATCGGGGCGGTTCAACTCGTGATCGGGAAGTTTTTGGCAGTGATCGCGTTGGTGACGGTCGCGTTGGCGTTGACGCTGCCAGTCCCCATCACCGTGTCGATGTTGGGCGACCTCGATTGGGGTCCGGTTATCGGGGGGTATGTCGCAGCGATCCTGTTGGCGTCCGCGTATGCCGCTATCGGGCTATTTTTATCGTCGCGGACGAACAACCAGATCGTCTCGTTGATTCTGACAGGCATTGTCGGCGGGCTGTTCTATTTGGTGGGAACGCGCGGCGTGACCGACTTCGCTGGGGAGTTCGGCACGCTGCTGCGGACGCTCGGCACGGGGAGTCGGTTTGAGAGCATTGAACGCGGCGTGATCGACCTGCGCGACCTGTTGTACTACCTGTCGCTGACGACGTTGTTCCTCGCGTTGAACGTGTTTTCGGTCGACACGAAGCGGTGGAGCGGCGGTTCACGGACGAAAACGCATCGGCGAAACGCCGTCGTCACAACAGGCTTCATCGCGGCAAATCTGTTGCTGGCGAACGTGTGGCTTTCGCAGATGTACGGGTTGCGTGTCGATCTGACGGAGAACAACGATTACAGCCTCTCGCCCGCGACGACGGAGATTGTCGGCGGGCTACAAGAGCCGTTGTTGATTCGCGCGTACATCAGCGAAAAAACGCATCCGCTGTTGCAACCGCTTGTGCCTCAAATCGGCGACCTGTTGCGGGAGTATTCGATTGCGTCGCGTGGCACGATCTCGTCGGAGGTTGTCGATACGATCAAAGACCATGAGA